>JAVEWL010000138.1:0-8407 GCA_034004565.1 FCB group bacterium
CACGCTCCCTCCCCCTCTGGGAGAGGGGCGGGGTGAGGGCTTCCGCCCCACGCGGCACCAGAGAGGGTGACATAATGTAACCCCGAACTCCGATTCGGGATCTTGTGATCAAGCGAAGCGCTTCGAATAAAAGCGAAGATCCCGAATCGGAGTTCGGGGTTACATGATTGCGGGCGAAGGCAGCGATGGGCCGTGTGCAACGTTGGGCGGAAGCCCTCACCCCGCCCAAAGGGAGAGGGATCCCGTCGAGGGAGAGGGGCGACTGACAGGGTGAATGCGCAAGCGCTACACCTTGCTGAGGTCTTGTTCACTCGCCCGGAGGTAAGGTGAAGGGGGCCCGAGAGGTCCTTGCCATCCTTACCCCGAATAGCGCCGCTTGATTCGCATCACCCCGCGGTGTCTCCCGATTTCAGACGAATCAGCACCACTTCCGGTGGGCAATTGAAGCGGACGGGCGATGCCGTCGAGCCGATGCCTGCCGAAGTGTAGCCCCAGGTCTTGCCGTGGCGCCAGAGGCCGGCGCAGACGTGCCGCGGCGCGCTCGGCGCGTTGAAGACGAGTCCTCCGACCAACGGAAAACGGATCTGGCCCGCGTGCGTGTGTCCGCAAAGACAGAGGTCTATACCCGCTTGCGAGGCTTCGTCGGCGACGGCGGGAGAGTGCGCGAGGAGAATGCGGACCGCGCCGCCGGGTATGCCGCACACCGCCCTGGGGATGCTGTGGCTGCAATACGCGTGGTTGTCGTCGATGCCCGCGAGATAAAGGCTGTGTCCGTTGCGGCGTATTTCTTCATTCGCGTTGATCAGCCATCGGATTCCCATTTTGCGATATGGCTCCACGATCGAGGAGGGATCGTGGTTTCCGAGGATTGCGTAGACGCCCTCGCGGGTGCGAAGCGCCGGCAGTAACCGCCGCATGCCATCTACCGCAACATCGCACGGACCGGAATGGTAATAGCGGTAGTCCCCGGTGAGCACACAGACGTCCGGTTCGACCCCGCGCGCGCATTCAACGACGGGCCCGATCCACTCAAGGCCATCGTGAAAATGCAGGTCGGACAACTGGAGCAGCGTAAAGCCGTCGAGGCTTGACGGCAAATTCGGGAAACGAATTTCAACCTCGCGCAGCACCGGCCGCACTGCGTTGCATCGTCCGCGTCGGTACAGCCCGACGGCCTTGAGCGCCGCCGTAATGGCCGTTCCCTCGTCGAAGTTGGGGTGTTCGGGGAGTCCCTTGGCCACGCGGAGGCGGACGCGCCGCTCCTGGCACGCTTCGCGCGCGAGCCGTTTCTTCCAGAGTTCCGCGTGCGTGGGAGGCTCGGGATTTGCGCACGTCTTATCGTGTTGCGGCGAGGCCATTCAGCCTTCGTCTCCCGGAGACTTTCGCATGCGCTTGATATTGCTCCGTTGGCGTTTCTCTTCGACGCGTTTCACGCGCGAGGTCAGGGAGGGGCGTGTCGGCACGCGGGGACGCCGACGGCGGTTGCGCAGTTCCAGGCGCCGCTCGAGTTCGAGCAGGGCGGCTTCCTTATTCCGGTGCTGCGAACGCGATTCCGCCGAGACCACTACGATGCCCGTGGGCAAATGCCGCACGCGCACGGCGGACTCGGTCACGTTGCGGTGCTGACCGCCGGGGCCACTGCTCTTATAGAACGTTATTTCGATTTCATCGTCGGCGAAAGGCACATCAAGTCTCCCAAAGAGAACTGTCCATGAAACCTTACCACTTGAGGGCCTCGCGCTGCGAACAGGCGCGGGTCAACTCGAAAGGCGCGCGGCGTCGAGGATCCGCTGTCGGCGCGACGAGTACCTGAGAAGGGCGTATTGCAGCAGCAGGGCCGCGCCTATGGCTGCCGGGGTATAGATAAAAGGGGTAACCAGTCCGTAGTGTCGCGCAAAGTAGCTGAACAGGATCCCGCCGAGGAAGCCTCCCAGTCCCACACCGGCCTCGTTGACCGATGCGCGCCGGTGCTTCAATGCGGGATTGGCCACGCTGTAGAAGACGGCTGCAAAGAAGCTGCCGCCCCACGCGATGCCCACCGCGGCGCAGCAAACCAGCATGACCGCGAGGCTGTGCGTATACGCGAGCGCCCAGAAGGCGAGCCCCGCCACCACCTGCATGCCCGCGAGCATCGAGAAGCGGTAATGCCACCATCGCGAGCGTCCCATGGCAAAAAACGTGAGCGCGTTGGCCGCGGCCATGGCGGCCGCGAGCCACATGAACTTCGTGGCGGCGTCCGCAGTAAGGAAAGGATGCGCCGTGCTCTCAAAAAAGAAGCGCAACTGCCCCGTGTTCACCAATTCCTCGAGCCGCTTTGGAAACACCGAACGTGCAACCACCACCAGCGCGTTGGCGACGAGGTTGGCCCCCCAGGCGGCGTACAGGTGAACCTCGCTGTCGCGATCGTGCTGCAGATGCTCCTCGGAGCGTTCCGCCGGGGCCGCGCCGAAATAACGGCGCTCTTCCGGGGCAACCACAAGGATAATGAACGTGGCCAACGTAAACAGGAAAGTCACGAGGAACGGCAGACGATAGTCGATAACATACAGCACGCCGCCGAGGAACGGCCCCACGCTGAACCCCAGGCTCCAGGAAAGGTTGAAACGCGACATTCGCCGGTTGCGCCGGCGCAGGTTCGTGTCGGCGCCGATCCACGCGTGCAGCGCGGGCCAGACCATCGCCATGCCGCACATGCCGACTGTGGTCCACACGCTGTACCAAAACGCGGTCTTGGCGAAGACCGCCCCGCAAAAGAAGATTCCGAACAGGGCCGTGCCAATCGCCGAGGCCCGGAGACCCAGCCGCGGCAGCGGGGAACGCGGTCCCGCAAGCATCAGGCAGACGGCGCCGTAGGCGACGGCCTGAATGCCCGCGATGGTGCCGGAGGTGTCCTCTTGGCCGTTCATCTGGTTGAAGATGAAAAAAGGCATGGCGGTGAACGAAACCATGACCCCGCAATCGAGGAGGAATCCAGCCGCGTAATGACGATGATGCGCTTTGAACATAGGAGAGGGAGTGTAGGCGGTGCCCGAAGGGAAATCAACTGCGAGCGGCGGTGAGACCATAGAAAACGGGCGGCAACCGAAAGCACGGGTTGCCGCCCGAAGGGAATCCATGAGTAGGGAACGCCGCTACGAACTCGGGGTTGAATTCGTGTCGTTCTCGTCTGCGGACTTGATGTCGATATCCGGAACCGGAATGGTTACTTCTTTCTTGTTCACATCGATATCCGGCACGGTAATCTGCTTGTCTTGGGTGCCGATTTCGACCTCGGCCGGTTTGACGCTGTATCCGGGCAACTGACCTTTCTCGGTCACGTCCACATCGACGCCGGGCATCTCACCTTCCTGAGTCTTTTTCACATCGACATCGTACTTGGGCAACTGACCGCCTTCCGCGTCCACATCGACTTTCGGCAGGTTGCCTTCCTGCGTCTTCCGAACTTCGCAACCGCTCATGGCCACCACGAGCATCGGAAGGACGCACAGCGCTGTCAGCAGGTAACGTTTGTAATCTCTAACCATAGGTCCTCCACATCGGATGCGCGGAATCTGAGCGTTGCAACCGGAGATCGGGCAACGCGCCGCCCATCGTGTTAAGTAAGGTTCCACTTCGTGATTAACTTGGGAAGGAGACGCACGGCCATGCGCTTTCTTGGCATGCCTGACGTCTATTAGGAAAAAACTCGATAGGTTCCGCTCTTGACACTGTACGTGACCGCACAACTGGATTCAAACTGGACTTGTGCCTTATCCAACGGCAATTATACCACGTTTTCGCCAAGAGTGGGGGCTGAATACGTAAACGCTTACCGCTTCTCTGTTTCCAGTGCGCGCGCCACGGCGATGGACAGCTCTGTCACCCGGTACGGCTTCTGAATGAATCCCAGCATTCCCTCGCCGAGCATTTCGGATGCCTTGCCATTAATCCCGTAGCCGCTGGACAGAATGGCACGCACCTTGGGATTCAGGCTCTGAAGCGCCCTGAAGCATTCGTGGCCACCCATTTCCGGCATCACCATATCGAGAATGACCAGGTCCACCTTCGCGCCATGTTCCCTGTAGTACTCGACCGCCTCGTGCCCGCCGTCCACGGTTATCACGGAGTATCCCAGCCGTGAGAGGACGGTGCTGCCCATGTTCCGGATGATCGCTTCGTCGTCCACGAGCAATATGTGTGCGCTTCCGGTACGCGGTGCTTCCACGTTGGGCGACGGCGCGTCGGTCATTGGATTGGCGGGTGCGGCCGGCAGCCAGATACGAAAGGCTGTTCCGTGCCCCACCTGGCTTTGGACCTGAACCGTTCCGCCGTGGTTTTTCACAATGCCGTATACCATGGCCAGGCCCATACCCGTCCCTTTGCCCTGTTCTTTCGTGGTGAAGAAGGGCTCAAAAATGCGATCCACATGCTCCGGCAGTATTCCACAGCCCTGATCGCTAACGGAGATCACGACAAACGGCTGTCCCGGGAAATCCGGGCCGATTTCGCTGGCCACGGTCTCCTTGTCCATAAGGCAGCTTTCGAAAGTGAGATCGCCGCCGTCCGGCATGGCGTCGCGGGCATTGAGCGCGAGGTTCACAAGCACTTGCTGAAGCTGGTTCGGATCACCCATGACGTTTGCATTGCCGACATGGAAGTCCTGAACGATCCGGATGTTCTTGTCGAGGGTACGGTCAAGCAAATGAGCCACTTCCTTCACGGTGTCGTGAAGGTTGACCACCACGTTCTGAAACTTGCCGCGCCGCGCGAACCCGAGCAGTTGGCGTGTCAGGTCGGCCGCGCGTTCCGCGGCCTGCTCGATGGTCTGCGCCGCTTCATTCACGACGGGGTTCGAACTTGCCTCCAGCCGCAACAGGCTGGCGTAGCCCAGAATGCCGCCGAGCAGATTGTTGAAGTCGTGCGCCACGCCGCCCGCCAACTGTCCGATCGCTTCCATCTTTTGCGAATGGTGAAGCTGTTCTTCCAGGCGCTTGCGCTCGGCCTCGACCTGCCGGCGCTCCAGGATGTCCTCGAAGGCCACCGCCAGCTTGCGGCCAGGCAACGGAAACGCGCGGACCCGGAAGGCCCACTTCGACTTTCCGCTGCTGTGTTGGAACGCTTCGGTCTCGTATACGCGTCCCGTCGTCACCACCCGCTTTAACAGACGTAGCGCCACATGCGCGCCGTTCCCGGGCCACAGTTCCCGGAACTCGCGGCCGCGACACTGCTCCAGCGAGAACCCCGTCAGGCGTTCCGCCTCGGGGTTGCAGTCCAGCAGCACAAAGCGCGCGGGCGCTTCGTACCGGAAGGTCAACAAACCGGACGGAATCGCCCGCACGATGTCCGCCGTGGTTCGCAGCGACTCGCGCAGGGCCTGTTCGTCCGCCACCCGATCGGTGATATCGAACAGCACGCCCTGGATATATTCCGTCTCTCCGTCAGGTCCCGGTACGCTCTGGACGAATTCTTCGCCCCAACGGACCTCGCCGTCCTCGCGGATAATGCGATACCGGTTCTGAGAGCTCATGCCCGGGTTGGTCAGGAGCTCGTGCCAGGATTCATCCTGTGCGGCGAGATCGTCCGGATGAATGATCGAGCGCCAATGAATCGCTCCGCTCAGAAATTCCGCTTCGGAGATTCCGGTGAAGGCCTCCACATTGCCCTCGCACAGCACGGGAGAACCGTCGCGCAGCGTCTGGAATACAATGCCATGTGAGTTGTGAACAAAGTTGCGGTAGCGCCGCTCACGCTGCCGCTCTCGTTCTTCCCCGCGCTTCTGATCCGTAATGTCGCGCGAGAAAAGCGCAACCTGCACGACCTCGTCGGCCTCGTTCGTTACCGGGTACAAATTGTGCACGTAGTGGCGACCGTCGATCGCCTCCTCCCGTACGAGCGGACTGCGTGTTTCGACCGCCCGCCGCACATCGGCGAGCCGCTCGTGGTAAATGGCGTTGACATCCAGCCGGGGAGCGGACTGCCGAAGGAAGCCCTCGCTCCGCCTGCGGAAGAATTCCGCGGCTTTTCGATTCAGGCCCAGGATGCGGGCATCCGGGTTGAGCAGCACGGCGGGGCTGTCGGGCGCATCCAGCAGAGCGCGCGCCACGGCCTCGCTGCTTCGCAAATCTTCCCGCGATCGCTCGAGCGCGGCCAGCATGACGTTGGTTTCATTGGACAACCAGGACAATTCGTCGTTCCTGGAATCCACCTCGACACGGGCCGAAGGGTCGCCCTGGGCGGCAATGTGGTTGAGGCTCCGGCTCAGCGACAGGAGCCGCGCCAGCATCAGCTTCTCCAGCACCGCCATCGAGCCCCCAATGACGAGGAGCCCGATGATAACCGTCGATGCCAGCATGAATGCCCACGTGTATTGACGAAACTCGCGGGCTTCCCGTTCCAGCATCACGCGAAGCAGTATGGCCGGTTTGCCTTGGATGTCGTTCAGGCCCTGATAACCCCCAATCCAATGCGAACCGATCGCGCGGGTCTTCTTTGTCGCCGTGGTCTGCAAGGCCACCAGATCACGGTGGAGTTCCGGCGGCAGGTTGGCCGTGACCAACTCCGTCAGGCTTAGTTTGAGCATGGTCCGCCGCTCGATGCGGGCCACTTCGGGCTCGGTCAAAAAAGTGCCAACCACGAGGGTGCCTCGAGAGGGGCCTATCCGTGTACTTCTCAAGATTGGGCACGTCGCAACCAATGCCACACCCTTCGGGCTTATTGACAAACCCCTCGCACTTAGAGCCGGGTCCTCGGTCGCCACGGCCAGCCCTCGAAACCACGCGTACAGCGCCTCCGCATCCGGTGCGAGCGTCTCCTGCTCGAGGTCCAGGACGCGAGCGGCCACGACGCCATGCGCGTTGTCCAGAAAGACCATGAAGTTGATGTGCAAATTCATCAGGGCTTCAAGCGTCAGGTTCGCATCGAGGAATTCCTGGTTCTGGTCTCCCATGAAATTGTACGTGTCGTCCCAGCAGGCCCAGTCCTGGGCCATGCTGTCCAGATCGAGCACCTCGGCCTCGATAGTGCGCGTGGCGCGTTCAAGGTTGCGAAATACGATGGTCTCTTCGAGGCGGTCAAATTGACTGCTCAGGATAGTCCACACGACGGAAAAGGCAGCCGCCAAGGTCAGCAACAGAACTGTCCCGATGGTCAGGAACGTCCTCCTGCGTAGCGACATGCGGCCTCCCCCAATGTGCCCACTCCGGGTCGTTCGGGCGACCGAGCCCAGGGCGCCAAAAGCACCATACCCGTCCATACAAAAACGTCGACAATCGGCCCCCCACCTTATTTTCGGTGCGGACCCCATGGAACTTCACCTGCCACCCTATTCTACATCAAACTTTTGGGATTATCCTCAAGTGGCTAAGGATAGGATGAGTCTTGACCCCCTCAATATCTTGTGGTATCTTGGCCAAGAGAGGGGTTTGCGTCACTACCACTGGG
The DNA here is from genome assembly GCA_034004565.1 of FCB group bacterium. Classification (GTDB taxonomy): domain Bacteria; phylum Hydrogenedentota; class Hydrogenedentia; order Hydrogenedentales; family SLHB01; genus JAVEWL01. The sequence continues at coordinate 7,420 of JAVEWL010000138.1, forward strand.
GTACAGGTGGTCCATATTGGCCCATCGCCTCCTAAGCCCTTGCGTTGCGGCGAGATAGGGAAGAGGATCTCCGGCGGCAGGCAAAGCCCGTGGTGGTTAAAGTTACAAAATCTCCCGAGATCCGAATGCCGCCCGAATTTTAATCGCTTTTTCGTCCGACACGTTTAACCCCATTCCGAAGGCACAAGGTGTGTCCTGAGGCGGGGGCGTGCCGGTTTCGATGTACGTGTCAACACATCAACAAAGGAGAACGTACCATGCACGGAAACTGGAAAGCATTGCTCATGGCAATCGCGATAGGCCTCGCCGGGATGGCGCCGGCCTTCGCCGAAGATACGGCCGACGCGCCGCTCCTCATGGCGGCCCTCAACGAAGGCATCACTCCCTACGATCTCGCCCTGGCCCTTCAGAGCACCGCACCGGCCGGCGATCAGGCGGTATGGGCAAGCTATGTTCAGCAGATGGAACTCGTAACGGCACTCCTGGGCGCGGAAGGAAACGTAGAGACTGCGGCGGCGGAACAGACTTGCCCGGTGGCGGCCGGCGAATGTCAAAAAGAGGCTTGCCCACAAGTGGCGGCCGGCGAATGCCCAAAGGATGCTTGCCCCGTGACGGCGGCGGCTGAGTGCCCGAAGGAAGGCACTTGCCCGACGGCCGAGGCCAAGGCCGATTGCCCGCAGCAGACCTGCCCGGCGACGGAAGCCGCGGCGGCGACTTGCCCCAGCGAAGCGCCGGCTGTGGTTGCCGAAACACCGGCTGTGCCTGCCGAAGCGCCGGCGGTAGTGGCCGAAGCGCCGGCTATGGTCGCGGAGACGCCCGCTGCAACCGTTGAAGCGCCGGCTATGGTCGCGGAGACGCCCGCTGCAACCGTTGAAGCGCCGGCTATGGTCGCGGAGACGCCCGCTGCAACCGTTGAAGCGCCGGCTATGGTCGCGGAGACGCCCGCTGCAACCGTTGAAGCGCCGGCTATGGTCGCGGAGACGCCCGC
>JAVEWL010000138.1:8417-10125 GCA_034004565.1 FCB group bacterium
CTGCAACCGTTGAAGCGCCGGCTATGGTCGCGGAGACGCCCGCTGCAACCGTTGAAGCGCCGGCTATGGTCGCGGAGACGCCCGCTGCAACCGTTGAAGCGCCGGCTATGGTCGCGGAGACGCCCGCCGCACCTGTTGAAGCGCCGGCCGTCGTTGCGGAAGCGCCCTCCGCTCCGGCCGAAGCGGCTCCCGATGCCTCGTCTACGGTGGTGGCTTCCGCCAACATCGCCGAAGAACAGGCGCAAGTGGCCCTCGAATCCGCCCGCCGGGCCTCGGAAGATGCGCAGATCGTCGAGCAGGCTCGCCACGAAGCCCAGCAGCTTCTCGCGACGATCCAATCGCTTAAAGTCGAGGCCGAACGGTTGAACGCCGAGATCAAAGCGCTCCGTGAAGAAGCCGCCCGCGCCAAGAACGAAGCCACGGAAATGGCGACCCCCGCGGCCGATGCCGGTGCCCCGGCGCCCGTTGCCGCGGCGCCTGAAATGGCTCCCGAGGCGCCTGCGCCCGATGCCGCCGCGCCCGCGCCGGCTGACGCAGCCAACCCCATCTAGTTTCAAAAGGACTTATTCTCTCGGGCCCGTCCGGAGCTTCCGGCCGGGCCCGAATCATTTCTGGGCGGGGCAATGGGTCTTACAGGTCTTATGGGTTCTATAGGCTGCCATAGGACCCATAAGACCCATCATGGGCAGCTTCCAAAGCAAGCGGCCGGGCGCTGTACACGCCCGGCCGCGTCTCGTTCACTGCTGCTTGCGTCTACTTCGCGCCTTCGCGAACCCACGCCTCATTGAAGCGAACGTGCTTGATGCTCTGTCCGGGGCCTTCACTGCTGTTATCGAAGGAATAGCTGCAATGGATGCTGCCGTCCTTCGCCTGGGTCACGCACGGATAGGAGGCCGAGCCCTTGTCCTTCTCAAAGTCTTCCAAAGCGCGTTTGATGGGCCAGGTGTTGCCTTCGTCTTCGGAGAGGTAGGCGGAGATACGGTGGCGGCCGTCGACGTCGTTGCAGATGAGCACCCAGTGGCCGTTCTCGAGCACCGTCACATCGACACTTGAGCCTGGATTCAAGATGTCCAGCGTCGTCACGTTGCCCCAGGTCTTGCCGCCGTCTCCGGATTCGGCCTTGCGGATCTTCTTGGGAATCCCGTTGTCGCGCATGAAAGCGACAACGGTCCCGTCCTTGCGTTGCGCAAAGGCCGGCTGAATATTGCCCAGTTCATACGACACAATCGGTTCGCTGAAAGTCCAGGTTTTTCCCCAGTCCTCCGTGAACGTGGCGAGGGAGCAATTCCACACGTCCGAGTAGAGGCCCAGCATCATGCGGTTGTCGGCGGTCATGATGGGATGCAGGCGCGTCATCCAGCCCAGGCGCTGCGTCAACTTGTCGGGCGTTTTTGCGCGCAGTTCCGCGATTTCCGCCTTCAGCTTTGGCACTTGCTCGAGCATGGGCGCGTACTTTTCCAGGGCCTCGTCTATGGCCGCGGTCATCTTGGGTTCGAGGTTCGCCGGACGCGCGTGGATGACGTCCTGCCACTCCCATTTCGGCGCGCCTTCACCGGCATAGTCGCTGGAGGTGCGATACTTCAGCAACGACCCGCCCCACTGGTTGTTCTGAATGGTGATCCAGAAGAGCCAGAGCGTTCCTCGCGGATCGACAAACAGCACCGGGTTGCAATCGGGAAGATCGGGTGTGTCCGCCATGACGAACGGT
>JAVEWL010000139.1:0-10106 GCA_034004565.1 FCB group bacterium
AGACGATGCAAGCCGCCTGTGGCGTCGGGTGATCGCAACCCTGGCTTTCAGGCGCCCCGTATCCGCCTGGGCCGCATGACGCGCAAAAGAACGCATTTCTCAACAGCCCCACAGTCCCCGTTTTCCGGTTTGCCGGTAATGAAACGAAGGATAACGGCACTCATGGTCCTTAGCTATTCCTACCGCGAGATCCTTCCGGCGCGCACTCGCACCTCGCCGCCCACGGTCACTTGGGCGCCTTTGTTGTCCGCCGCGTCCTTGGCCGCCGGGGATGTCTTCTCACGAATCGCCTTCTTTGCGCCCACCACCGCGGCGGTCCGATCCACCTTCCCGGCTGTGCCGGGACCGTAGGTGTAGTCCTTATCGATGTAGTGGGCGATTTCCTTCTTTCGTGCCGCTTCCTTTTCCTTGAGGACCTTGGCCTGCGCCGCCGCATGCTTGGCCCGCGCCTCTTCTTCCTTCTTACGCTTGGCCTCGGCCTCTTCCGCCGCCTTTGTCTTCGCCTCGGCGGCGATCCGGGCGTCCTCTTCCTCCTGCTTCAACCGGGCCTCGCGGGCCTCCGCATGTGCCTTGCCCTGCGCTTCCAGCTTGGACGTGCCCGGCAGGTTGACGGTCTTCACGGTGCCGTCCTTCTCGACGATAGTCACGGGACCATTCCCCTGGCCGCTGATCGTCACGACGCCTTCGCCCCAGGCAAGGCCCACCGGCAACGCCACCAGGACGACTATCGCTGCAATGCGCTTACCAATCACAACCAGCTTCCTCCTTCAAGAGCACGGTATGCCCCTGCCGGAATTTTACCACGATTTCCGCTATGCTGCCGGGACTTCGACGGAATTCCCCCGGAAATAGCGGAGTAACCAGAACAGGAATCCCGTCAACGCCACGAATCCCAACGTCAACCCCCACAGCGAGTGCCCCATGAATTCCGGTGCGGCCGCCCCTGTCGCCACGTTATTCAACTGGAGCAGGCTGGTGTTGAACATGGCCGTGTTGCCCGTCACCGCCGCGTAGCCCCAGACCGCGCTTTGCAGGATCGCCAACAAGGTCGCGAGCCCCCAACCCCACATCCGCTTCATCATCAATCCCACGCCCGCCGCCAGCAATGCCAAGGTAAGAACGATCGCACCAATCACGCCCGCAAGGCCGGGAACGACTACCCCGATATAGAATTCATTGCTGGCGGTTTGCTGGATAACCGTCGTGGCGACCATGAACATCAGGAACCCGGCCACGAGTACGGGCGCCGGGCGTGAGTCGGTCCAGCGCGGCACGGGGTCGCGCCACTCGCATGTGGCCTTGACGTGCTTGCTTCGGTAGAAGAGCACGAACGGCAACGGCAGTCCCACGCCTATCAAGAGGCTGAAGACGATCATGAACACCATCATGAACGACGCCATGGCCGGCGGCGAGGTGGGGGCCGGTTGACCGGAGGCCGCGGCGGATCGTTGCATCTGCGCCTGCATGGATTCCTGCATCATCGTTCCAAACGACGTGGCCATGAACAACCACATGAGCGCCATCAACACGCCATAGGCCAGCGCCGTCGTCCACAACGCGTGCGACAAGGATCGCGCCCAGCGGCGCGCCATGATGGAACCCACGCCGAGCGTCGTCAGGAGCGCCGCCCCGGCCACCATCATGATGGCCGTCATTACCCACATGGGTATCAGCGCCCGCATTGCCTCTGCCGGCATGGCGCCACCCATGGAGGACATCGTTACGCTGAAACCCAGGAGCCCGCAAAACAATATCGCTATAATTCCCAGCCCCATTTGAATCAGTCCGAAGATCATCAACCCCGCGCTGCGATCGTGATACTCCTCCCAAACCACTCCTTCGGTTTCCGGCATTGCGGATTCTCCCTTGTTGTGGCGCACTCCCCTTTAGTAACCGATTGCGCAGCCGTCCTTACGCGGGTCGGAGCCGCCGAAATAGCGACGGGGCTCTTCTTCGCGCCAGATGCCCTGGTAGCCGCCGAACGCGCCTTCCCCTTCGCGCACGGCGTGGCCCATGTCCGCGAGCTTGCGCTTGATCTCGTCGGGGAAACGGCGCTCGAAGCGAATCTTTCCGCCGGCTTCCATCTTCTCGCCGGTCGGCTCGGAGCTGCCCGTGTGTTCGATGCGCGGCTGATCGCCGGCCTGCTGCGGCGACATGCCGAAATCGATGAGATCCATGAGCACCTGCGAATGCCCCTGCGGCTGAAAGTCGCCGCCCATCACGCCGAACGAAAATACCGGAGCGCCCTCACGGGTCACGAAGGCGGGAATGATCGTGTGGAACGGGCGCTTGTGGCCTTCGAGCTTGTTACGGTGGTTCTCATCGAGGCTGAAACTCTCGCCGCGATTCTGGATGCAGAAACCCACCTTGCCCGGCACGATGTGAGAACCCCACCCGCCGTAGATGCTCTGAATGAGCGACACCATGTTGCCGTCCTTGTCCGCGGCGGTGAGGTAAACCGTATCCGAGCCGCGCAGTTCGCCGGGCACAACGCGCGCCGAAGCCTTCTGAGGGTCGATGAGCTTCGCGCGTTCCTTGCCGTAGTCCTTCGAGATGAGCCACTCCACCGGCACGTCGGCCATGGCCGGGTCCGCGTAATAGACGGCGCGGTCTTCGTATGCGAGCTTCTTCGCTTCGACAAAGAGGTGCAACTGCTCGGCGGAATTCGGCTGGAGCGATCCGATGTCGAATTGTTCGAGCATATTCAAGATCTGCAGCACCGCAATGCCCTGGCCGTTGGGCGGGATTTCCCAGACGTCGTGGCCGCGGTAGTTCGTGCTTACGGGCTCGACCCAGTCGGCCGTGTGGTCGTGCAGGTCGCGCATCGAGAGCAGCGCGCCGCGCGTCTGGGCATCCTTCACAATCTTCTCGCCAATCTCGCCGCGATAGAACGCGTCCGCGCCGCCTCTTGCGATCAATTCGAGCGAGTTGGCGTAATCCGGGTTGCGGAACACGTCGCCGAAGCGCGGCGGTTTGCCATCCACGCCGAAGGTCTCCGTCAGCGTCGCGATATCCTTGTCGTTGCCAAAACCCCAATCGTCCGAGACGATCGGCGAAACGACGAAGCCCTCGCGCGCATACCCGATGGCGGGAGCCAGCACGTCGCCAAAGGGGCGTGACCCGAAACGCTGCAGGAGCGCCGCCCAGCCGCTGACGCAGCCCGGCACGTTCCACGCCAGCGCGTTGTTGGCCGGTATGGCGCTGAGGCCGCGTTTTTGGGCCTCGCTTAAGTTCCAGTCGTAGGGGGAGCGGCCGCTGGCGTTGAGGGCATAGAGCTTCTTGTCTTTTTCAATCCACACAATGGCGAAGAGGTCGCCGCCGGGGCCGCAGTTCATCGGCTCCACCAGTCCCAGCATCGCGTTCGCGCAGACCGCCGCATCGATGGCGTTGCCGCCCGCTTTCAGAATGTCCACGCCGCAGATGGAAGCCATCGGTTGGCTCGCGCAGACGACACCGTTGCGGCAGGCCACGGTGGAGCGGTTCTGGTTGCGGTTTTGCACGGCTTTCATGTCGATTCGCATTGCATTGGGCGCTCCGAGGATTTCCGCGCGGGCGGCCCCGCCACCCAGTCCCGCCGCCAGGGACAACGCGCCGGCCGTTTTCAGGAATGTGCGTCGATTCATTGCGAAGACTCCTCCCATGACTCCCACCATTGGACGCCGCCGGGCGATCAAAGTCAAGAGGGCTCGCAGTCTTTCCGCGCCACGTCGGCAAAGCGGTCTGAAGACGGAGATAGCAGCCACAAACTTCTCTTCTGGACATGCCACCTCCAAACTTGTTTGGGGGTGCTTAAAGGGCAAGACACAGCGCTACAAAGCACCCCCAAACAAGTTTGGAGGTGGCATGTCCGTGAGGGTATTTGGAGGTGCTCTCCCGAGTACCTGCCTTGAGCGGAACGACATAGCAGCGACGATTGAAGCAGACACCCCAATCGAAACTCCCGAAACTGCTGCCTCGGTGCGGGATGTTTCAGTGTTCCTTACGCCGTAAACCTCCGGCCTTCGTCGACCATTGCGAGGTAGTTGTCGATGGGGACATAGTTGGCCACGGTGTTGCCGGTGCCGAGGCAATAGCCGCCGCCGGGCATGCAGGCGTCGAGCGTCCGGCGCACGCGTTCACGCACCTCCCGCTCGGAGGCGCGGCACAGGAAATCCATGTCGATGCCCCCGAGCGCCGAGGTCCGATCCCCGTACATCCGCTTGAAATCGATGACGCTCTCGATGGTGTCCTCGAACGAGTGCTTGCCATCAATGCCCACGTCCTCGATCAAATCCTCCATAATCAGCGACAGGTTACCGCAGGAATGCAGCAAGTACGGCCGCCCCGCCGCGTGCGACGCCTCCGCCATGAGCTTGTGCCCCGGCAGAACCAGTGCCCGCATATCGTCGGGCGACATGATCGGCCCGCCGCGGTAGCCCATGTCGTCGCTGCCCCAGACGATCTTCACGCGGTCAAAGGCCAGCACGCGGCGGATGACAACCTCGTACTGGTCGATGAGCCGCTGCGCGATGGCTTCGACCAAGTCGCGCTGCTCGAACAGCGCCGTGCAGAAGGTCTCGTAGCCCATCAGCCACGTGAGGTGCTCGGCGTAATGCGCGATGCCGCCGCTGCCGATGATGCACATGTTCTCGGGCAGGTTCTCGCTGTACCATTCGAGGCCGCGCGTCGTGGCCTTCTCGGGATCGGGCCACGGATACTTCTCGAACTCCTCCCAGGTCGTTACCGGGCCGCGGTGCTCGTTGACGTAGCTGCGTCCGCCGGCGCGCTGCAGCTCGGCCGTATCCTCGGCCTCGTCGTAGTTGAGCGGCATATCGAGTCCTTCCATGCCGCAACGCACGTAGTCGTAGCCCAGAAACGACTGAATCGCAATCTCGCGCCTATATTTGAAGGCCGGATCGTCGCGGTCCAGGCCTTCCAGCAGGCCGAAGCGTTCCGCGACCGCCTCCTGCATCTCATAATCGAGAAAGAGCTCGATCACGTGCACGCGGGCGGGCGTGCCTTCGCGCCGGATCGTGCGCAACAGTCCCTGCCAATCGGGCGTCACCGGGATCGAAAGCAGGTCACTCACAACGGCATCCCCCTAGGGTTTCAAGTCCGGAAACGGTTTCGCATACAAATCGCGCTGTAACGGCTTGCCGAAATACACGTGGTCCGCGAACTCCAGCAGCACGTCCCAGTCCTCGTCGGTGGTATCGTGGCCGCCGGGACGGAAAAACGCCGCGTTCTTCGGCCCCGCGTCCAACAGGTCAAACGCCGGTTGCGCGGCGAGCCACATCAGTTGCGTGCCGGATGGATTCGCCCACTTGTCTTCGAGGCCCTGCACCGTCAGCAGCGCGCGCGGCGCCACCAACGCCATCAGGAAATGCTGATCGAACGGCAGTTCGTTTACGCGGCCCGCGTATTCGCGCAGCCGGGGATGAAACCAGTAATGAAACCGCTCCGGTTCGGTGATGAGCTCGAGCGTTTCGCAGCCTTTCGGGGCGGCGCGATAGCTTCCCGTTCCGCCTGCGCCCGAGGCGTGCGGCACGACCATCGTGAAGCGCTCGTCCAGGGCTCCCGCCAGCAGCGCGCTCTTGCCTGCACGCGAATGCCCGGTGACGATGAGCTTCGAGGGATCCACCGCCTCAAGCGTCAGCACGTAATCGGCCGTCCGCATCGCGCCCCAGGCCCACGCCGCCAGCGTCGCCCAATCGTATTGCGGATAGAGCGGATGCACACCGTCCGAACGATCGGCGTTGTCCCGATCGACGTCGTGCTTCTCGAACCCGGCGAAGATGTAGCCGCGCTCGACCATCTTGCGCGCGACGGGCCAGAGCGGCTCGATCCAGACCGGCTCGATGGCCAGCACCACCGGGAAGGGACCCGGTCCACCCTTTGGGATGAAGGCGCCCACGCGCATCCGGTGCCGATGTTCCGGTCCCAACGCCAGCACGGCCTCGATCTTCGTGGCCGCGCCCTCGAACATCGGCACGGCCGTGGCATTCTCGACGCGAACGTTCCCCGGCGCAGGCGGCAGATGGCCGTACTCCCGGCTCAGGAGCAATTCGGTAATCTCGGCGCGGCGTTTCGCCCAATCCGTTGCATTGGCGACGGGGGTACCGTCGTTCATCCGCAACAAATCGGGCAACGATTCCCCAAAGGCGTGAAACGCCGACGCCAATAAGACTGCAACCAATCCGTACCGCATGCTCCATCCCCCTGAAAGGTAAGGCCAATCGAGAGGATAACAGGAATATGGCCGGGAAAGGAAAAAGGGGATTCGGGCAGCGCCCTGCCCCTCTACCCAGGAAGTGGGATCAAGACTTCAGCAACGCGTAGCAATTGAACATTCACGCAGTCAGTCGACCCTCGCCCGCAACGGGCTCCCTCTCCCTCTGGGAGAGGGGCGGGGTGAGGGCTTCCGCAAGAAATCCTTCAGTGCACGCTAACGAATACCCCCAGCATCGTCTCTTGCTGTCATCCCGAGCGCAGCGAGGGATCTAATCATGCCAAGGACTCGAATGCTTTGGCATGACTAGATTCTTCGCTGCGCTCAGAATGACAAAAGGGGGAGCTGGGAGGAGAAAGGCAGCGCGATGCACTGCGCGTAGCATTGGGCGGAAGCCCTCACCCCGCCCCTCTCCCAAAGGGAGAGGGAGCCCGCGCAGCGTATTGCATGACGCAATTCGCCTCTACCCTCCTGAGGGCCAAGAGGTAGCTTATTGCCAACACCGCACCCCCAAGTCCTGCCTGAGCAGGGCTTGGGGGTGAAACGCATCGAAGCGGTTAGCGGCGGCCGAAACCCTCGCCGCGTTCGCGGGGGCCGGCCTGGCTGATGTCGATGTTGTTGAAGCCCAACTTCAGCGCGGGCGACTCGGGCTTCAACGTGAAGTCGTGCGCGGCCGGATCGACAAACATCGGATCGGCAATGACCGAATTCGCGTCGCGGCCCTTGGCTTTCCATTCGTCAAACGTCATGCCCGCGAACGTGATCTCTGGATTCGAGGTATCCCAGTAGACGTTGCTGTCGATCCAGTAATTTCCGTTGCCCCAGTTGCTGCCCAGCAACTTGCCGTTGTCGAACAATACGATGTTGCGCTCGAAGAAGAAGGACGGGTGCGCCTCTTCGCGCGTCCGAATCACTTGCCCTTCCTTCGAGAACGCGAAGATGTTGTTCGTCACGACGTTGCCGCGGCCGTAGTGCTGGTGGAATCCCCCGGTCTTCGTGTTGTAGACGACGTTGTTTTCGATGAGCAGATACGAACTGCCCTCGTCGGGATAGATGCCCCAGCCGCCGTAGGCATACGACGACACGTCGTGGATGAGGTTGTAGCGGCAGGTCGTGCCGGGGGCGATGCCAAGCAGGTAGATGCCGCCCATGTCGCTCAACACGCTCTTGCCGATGTCGTGAATGTGGTTGTACTCGATTACGTTGTGGTGGGCCGAGCTGGGATCGTATCCCCACGACCAGCCGACCGACACACCGGTATAGAGAAGGTCGCTAATCTCGTTGTGCGAAACCCTGTTGAACGAACTGCGGCCGATCCACACGCCCACCGCCGAACGGAACACGTTTCCGCCGTCCTGAATGCGGTTGTCGCTCGCGACGTTTCGCAGGACCGCCTCCTCGGGTACGGACGGATTGCCGGGCTCGCCGATGGCGATGCCGCCTCCGCCCATGTCGGTGATTTCGTTGCGGGAAAGGACGTTGTCCTGACACCCCGCACCGAACCAGATGCCGTACGTGTCGATGTGAGAGATCGTGCACGACCGCACGGCGCAATGCCGCGCCCCGACGGCGTCGATGGCCCCGCGCAGTGCGATGGCCGCCTGCCCGTCGCTGAAGCTTTCATCCGGAATGGGGTAGCTGTTGTGCGCGAAGGTGAGGCCTTGCAGCGTCAGGTGCTCGACAAACTTGCCGTCTTTCGGCGAACCCTTGATGCGCACGAGCCGTTTCGCCACGGGCGCGATCACTTCCGCAGTGCCCATGTCTTCGCCCGGCATCGGCTTGTAGTAGACGCGCCCTTCTTTGGTGTCCAGGCACCATTCCCCGGGGAGATCGAGCGCTTCAATAACGTTCTCGACATGGTACCGCTGCTGCGGATCCCACTGCGCGAACGGCCACACCGCCGGACCGGTGAAGGTGACGAGGTGGTTCTGTTCGTCGAGCGATTTCACGTGATGAAGCGACGTCGCCCAGGAATGGTAGACCACGATCACCGCGTCTTCGATCAAGTTCTTGTAGGGCGCAATGTCGCCGGGGGTGTACACGAAGGCCGTGTTCGCTTGGGCGGCGTCCGGGGCCTTGCCCGCGAGGTGAAAGTAATCGTCGTTCGGCGTCCGCGCCACCGTACGGCGTTCGCCATTCACCCACAGCGAGCCGAAGCGCCACGCGCCGCCCTTGGCCTCGGGCACATCGGCCACCCAAAGCTCGCCTTCCTGCCGCCAGCCCTCGAGCTTGCGTCCGCCGCTGATGACGGGCTTCTCGTCGCGGTACGCCTGGTACGAGACGCCCGCGCGCGGCTTGCCCGAATCCTCGGGCGTGAACACCAGCGGTTCCCCGTTCGGCAGCACGTAGGTGCCCGCGCGGAACACCACGCGGATCGGCTTGCCTTCCGCAATCAACGCGCGCGCCTTGGCCTGTGCGGCCGCGGGCGTCGCGAAGGGGCCGTTCGAGCCGTCGGGCGCGGGGTCGGCCAGAGCGCCGGACCACGCGTCGTTGCCGCTCGGGGAAACGTAGATGACGTTGGCGCCGGGTTGCTGCGCGAAGACCGCGCCGGTGGCAAAAAGGGCGACGGCCAATGCCGCCGTCAGGATCGCGATTCCAGTCCGCATGATGGTCCGCTCCTATTTTGGTGTGGCGTTCGCTACGACGATACCCCCTTCCACGGACGCCACACAAGCATCAAGGCGCGCGCGATACTCCGCCGCCACCGTGTCATACTCCGCGAGTTCTTTTCGCCCCCGCGCCGTGAGCGCGTAGATACCGCGCTCGACGCGCTCAAACCAGCCGTAAACGTTTCCGGACAGAATGGCGAGCGTCTTGGTCCCCGTGCCGAGCGCGCGAAGCCCGCGCGGCGCCATCGGACCCAAGCGATCGAGGCAACAGGCAATGTGGATTGCGTTCTCGCGGTAGGCGGTGACGAGTTTCCGGCCCGAGCTGCCCCCCCGGTTGTAGTCGCCCGACCGCTTCGCGATCTCCTCGAGCACGGCGCGGCGGGCCTTCTTGCTCTTGCGCGGCGGCGAAGGCACGGGGTGAAAAACCACTTCGACCCGCGTGGAGCGAGGGCCAAACGTCACGAGAATGAGCCCAAGCTCGAGCCGCTTGAGCACGCGCACAATGCCGCGCCAGCGGGCGTTCCATGCGCGGGGCCGGGGCAGGGCCACGTAGACGGAGTCGGTGATGCTACGGCGTGCCGTGGCCTGGATGAGCAGGTCGACGTTGAACTGGCGCTTCAGCTCGACGACGATCAGGTCGTCGCCTTTGCTCGCCACCATGTCGCAATGTTTCACCTCGCAGCGCACGGTATACCCGTTCGCATCGAGATAATCGCGCACGGGGCCGGACAAATCCGTCTCGCGCGCGGGTTTGACACTCCGTTTCTTCATGCTCGTCCCCGCAACCGCCGAAAACACCCCGCATCATAGCCGATTGCCTCCGGCATTCGACAGAAATCAACCGCGAATGGGCCCGCTATTCATACCTCCCATGCTTCCCATGACTCCCATACCTCCCATTCGTAAAGGCAAAGGGGTAGGAATAGCAGGCCCATTCGATGTGCAACGGCCCCTCAAGCTTCGAGGTTCTTAACCACCGCTCGGATTTGCCGGGCGAACCGGCGGGCATCGGCCAGGGGGCGTTGTGGAGCGCGGGGGCGCGTGAGCGTGTGCTCCTCGCCGGGCATGCGCAGGATGCATTGAAGCTCCGCTTCCGGATGGGTGCAGGCGATTGCAAGAAGGCTGCTCGCCAAGTCGCCCAGCGGCTTGCGATCGACATGGCTCAGTTGGAGCGAGGCGCGCACCGCCGTGCCGCCGAGTTCCGACGTTTCGATGCGGTAGTCGCCGCCCGCATCGAGCGCGGCCTGGCGAAACAGGCTGAGCCCCAGGCCGACGCGCTTTTGTCCCGT
>JAVEWL010000140.1:0-10044 GCA_034004565.1 FCB group bacterium
TTTTCGGCGATCGTGTGCGTGCTGCTCATTGCGAACTACGTGCAGATACGTGCGATGGATCCGCTGAACAACCCGGAGCTAGTGGAACTGCGGCACAAGCTGGCGGAGTCGCCCGCGCCGGACGCGGAGTTGGTTGAACAGATACGCGCGCTGGACCTGCTGTCGCGCAAAGCGTTTTTCACCAACCAGTCGCAGTTGACCGCGGGTGGCTACCTGCTGCTGGGCGGATTGATCGTTTTTCTGATTGCGCTGCGGCTTGCGGCGCGCTGGGATCCGCCGCTGCCCGAGCCGGCGCCTGTGGAGGAGCCGCAGGCGTTTTGGGAGGCCTTCGTGCGCGCGAAGGAGCGCGTGGCGATTGTGGCAATCGGCTTTGCCGCGATGGCGCTGATCGCGGGGCAGTTGAGCAAGAGTCCGATTCCTTCCGGCACTCCGGCGGTTGCAAAGGCCGAGGATGCAAAGCCTGCCGAAGTGGCGAAGCCTGCGTTTCCGGCGTGGGCCGATTTGCAGACGCAGTGGCCGTCGTTCCGGGGTCCCGGCGGGTTCGGCGTGGCGCATTTTGCGACCGCGCCGCGGCAGTGGGACGTGGCGGCCGGGACGAACGTGAAGTGGACGGCGGAGATACCGCTGCCGGGAAAGAATTCGCCGGTGGTGTGGGATAAGAAGGTGTTTCTTTCGGCCGCGGACGAAACCACGCGCGAGGTGTATTGCTTCGACGGCGATTCGGGCGCGGTGCTGTGGAAGAAGACAGTGGCGCCGTATCCGGGCGCGCCCGAGAAGGCGCCGAAGGTGAACCAGGACACGGGTTACGCGGCGTCGACGATGGTGGCGCACGGGGACCGGGTTTGCGCGATCTTTCCGAACGGCGACGTGGTTTGTTTCGATTTTGAAGGCAAGGAACTTTGGGGCCGCAACATCGGCGTGCCGGATAACCATTACGGGCACTCGTCGTCGCTGATTGCGCTCGATAATTTGTTATTTGTTCAGATGGACGACAACAAGACGCCGCGCCTGCTCGCGCTGGATATGTCGACGGGCGCGGAGGCATGGTCGGCGCAGCGGAAATATGTGTCGTGGGCGTCGCCGGTGCTGGCGCCGGTGGGAGAGGGCCTGCAACTCGTGCTGGTGGCCGAGAAGGACGTGGATGCCTACGAGCCCGCGACGGGCAAATTGCTTTGGAATTTGGAGTGCATCGACGGCGAGATTGGGCCGTCGCCGGCGTTCGCGAAGGACATCGTGTTCGTGGCGCAGGACTATGCGATGGCGTCCGCGCTGAAGCTCGATCCGGCGGGTGCGGCTCCGCCGGCGATCGCCTGGGAATGGGACGAGACCTTGCCCGATATTTCGAGTCCGCTGGGAACGGGCACGCACTTCTACATTGCGACGTCGGGGGGCGACCTGACCAGTCTCGATCACGCCACGGGCGAGGAAAAATGGACACAGACGTTTGATGACGGGTTCAGTTCGTCACCGGTACTGGTCGGGGACTGCGTGTACTTGCTCGACACGGCCGGGGTGATGCACATTTTCAAGGACGCGGACGCCTACGAGGAGGTCGCGTCGATTCCCTTTGACGGAGAAGGCAACGCGACGCCCGCGTACCTCGACGGGCGTATTTATGCGCGCGTGGGCGAACGTTTGTACTGCATAGCGATCGATGGAAGTTAGGTTCTGCATAGACGACATCGACGACATCGTCGAGTCGATTGGGCGCAGTCCCGATTGCGCGATACCGATCCTGCAGGCGATTCAGGATCGCTACCGGTTTCTCCCGGAACCGGCATTGCTGCGCGTGTGTGAGATCACAGATATCACGCCCGCGGCCATCGAGGGCGTGGCGTCGTTCTATGCGCAGTTCCGGCGCACGCCGGTTGGGCGGCACACGATCAGCGTGTGCGACGGGACGGCCTGCCACGTCAAAGGCGCGACGGAAGTCTACGACGCCGTTGTGAAGCAACTGAGCCTTGGCGCCGGACAGGATACCGATGCGAAGGGCGAGTTCACGGTGCGCAAGGTGGCCTGCCTGGGCTGTTGCACGCTTGCGCCGGCGGTGCAGATCGACGAAGTGACCTACGGCCACGTGCAGAGCAATGCGGTGGGGCACATCCTGCACGATTTTCTTGTGCACGAGGGCGAGCGCAAGCCGGAGCATATCCCGCTACTCGTGCATGCCGAGGCGGCGGCCGAGATCCGGGTCGGGCTGGGCTCGTGCTGCGTGGCGGGCGGCAGCGACAAGGTGCGCGTGGCGCTCGAGGATGCCTTGACCGAAATCGACACGCCGGTAAACGTGAAGCACGTGAGCTGCGTGGGCATGTGCCACCAGACGCCGTTGCTGGAGTTCGTGGTGCCTGGGAGCCCGGCGCAGTTGTACGCGAAGGTGCAGCCCGAGGATGTGCCGGGGATTGTCGCGCGGCATTTCAAGCCGCGGCGGTTGCCGGTGCGGCTGTTGAGGGCGGCCGTGCGGCGGCTGGAGGGGTTTTACGCGGACGAGACGCGCCATGCGGTGGAGCGGAGCGCGGTGGCGTTTGACGATGCGCCGGTGGCGGCGTTTATTGCGGGACAGAAGCGGCTCGCGACGGAATACTGCGGCGAGATCAATCCGCTCGATATCAACGAGTACAAGAGCAAGGACGGATTTGTCGCGCTGGACGATGTGCTATCGGGGAAACCGGAGGGGGTCATCGAGCGTATCGCGCGCAGCGGCCTGCGCGGGCGCGGCGGCGCGGGTTTTCCGACGGCGCGCAAGTGGCAGGCGGTGCGGGATGCCGAGGGCGAGCGCAAATTCATCGTGTGCAACGGCGACGAGGGCGACCCCGGCGCGTTCATGGACCGGATGATGCTGGAGTCGTATCCGTACCGCGTGATTGAGGGTATGTTGATCGCGTCGTTTGCGGCGGGCGCGAACGAGGGCGTCATCTACATTCGGGCCGAGTACCCTCTGGCGGTGCGCCGGGTGAAGGAAGCCATCAAGCGCTGCGAGGCGGCGGGCCACCTTGGCGATGACATTCGCGGGTCGGGGCACCGATTGAAGCTGCGCGTGATGGAGGCGGCCGGGGCGTTCGTGTGCGGCGAAGAGACCGCGCTGATCGCGTCGATCGAGGGTCGGCGCGGGATGCCGTCGTATCGTCCGCCGTTTCCCGCGGAGCGCGGACTGATGGGCTGCCCGACACTGGTGAATAACGTCGAGACCTACGCGCTGGTGCCGTGGATATTGCGGAACGGTCCGGACGTATTTGCGAAATTCGGCACGGAGCACAGCAAGGGCACGAAGGTGTTTTCGCTGACCGGCAAGGTGCGGCGTGGCGGGTTAATCGAAGTGCCGATGGGCGTGACGATTCGCCGGATTGTGGAAGAGATCGGCGGCGGGTGCCCGGAGGGGCGCACTTTCAAGGCGGTGCAGGTTGGTGGACCTTCGGGCGGGTGCATTCCCGCGTCGCTGGGCGACACGCCGGTGGACTACGAGGCGCTGGCGCAGGTCGGCGCGATGATGGGTTCCGGCGGGCTGGTGGTGCTCGACGACACCGACTGCATGGTGGAAATTTCGCGTTACTTCATTGAGTTTATGCAGCGCGAATCCTGCGGCAAGTGCACGCCTTGTCGCGTGGGCACGAAGCGCATGCTCGAGATCCTCACGCGACTCTGTGCGGGCGAGGCGGTGGCCGAAGATTTGGATCAACTGGAAAGCCTGGCCCTGCGCGTGAAGACGCAAAGCCTCTGCGGCCTCGGCAAGACCGCGCCGAATCCCGTGCTGACGACCCTGCGGTACTTCCGCGACGAGTTCGAGGCGCACGTGGCGGGGCAGTGTCCCGCGAAGGCGTGCCGGAAACTCGTGCGTTATTCGGTGACGGACGCCTGCATCGGCTGCACGAAATGCGCGCAGGTGTGCCCGGTGGATGCGATTGAACTGAAGCCTTACGAAGTGCATTCGATCGATACGGAGCTGTGTACGCGCTGCGACGCGTGCCGACCCGTGTGTCCGGTCGATGCCGTGATTGTGGAGTAGCGGCCATGCCTCGATTGACGATAGACGGGGCGGCGGTGGAGGTCGATGCCGGGGCGAGCATACTCGATGCCGCGACGAAGGCCGGGATTGAGATACCGACGCTGTGCCACGTCAAAGGGCTGTGCGCGCAGACCTCGTGCATGATTTGCGTGGTGAAAGACGAGGCGACGGGGCGCGCACTGCCGTCGTGCTCGGCGCGCGCCGAGGACGGCATGCGAATTGACACGCGCTGCGACGAGATCGTGACCGCGCGGCGCGAGGTATTGGAACTGCTGCTCAGCGAGCACGTGGGCGATTGCGAAGCCCCGTGCCGGAGCATCTGCCCGGCCTTCCTCGACATTCCCGCGATGATGGCGCGGATGTCCGTGGGCGATTTCGAGGGCGCGGGCCGCATTGCGCAGGAGCACCTCGCGATTCCGGGCACGCTGGGCTACCTTTGCTCGGCGCCCTGCGAACGGGGTTGTCATCGCGCCGTGAAGGACAGTCCCCTGGCCATTCGAGAGACGCACCGGCGCGCGGCGGAAGAGATGCTTGCTTCAGCATATGTGCCCGCGGCCGGCCCTGCGACGGGCAAGCGCGTGGCGATCGTGGGCGCGAGTGCGGCGGGGCTGGCCACGGCATACATGCTGCGTCGGCGCGGGCACAGTTGCCGCGTGTTCGAGAAGACCAATATCCTTGGCCGGATGCTGCGTGAGAACGCCGAGGTGAAATGGGATGAACATATCCTCGACACCGAGATCGAGCGCATCCGGCAGATGGGCGTTGAGTTCGAGTGCAACAGCGAAGTGGGCGCGGAAATCCGGTTCGACCATCTGGTCACTGGCTTTGACGCCGTGGTGATTACCTGCGACGAGTTGGATGCGGACGCGGACAACGTTTTTTATGCGGTTGAATATTCGATGGCGGTGAATGCCGTGGGCGAGGGCAAGGCGGCGGCGGATCAGGCCGATCGCTTCCTGCGCGGGCTGCCGTCGGAGCGGCGGGCGCGTGCGTTCAATTCGCGCTTGGTGACCTTGCGTCCCGAAGAGTTGGACGCGTTCCTGACGCGGCTGGACCCCGGCGACACGGCGCGGCGCAGCCTCATGGAGGCGCTGCTGAAGCCGGTATTTGCCCGGCCGGGCAAGCGCAGTGCCGAGAAGGATAGCGTGGAAAATCCGCAGGCTGAGGCGGCGCGCTGCATGCAGTGTCAATGCATGAAGCCGGCCGGCTGCAAGCTGCGGCAATACGCCACGGAATACGGCGCGGGCCAGGCGGTGTATCATTGCGCAGAGCGGTCCGCGGTGGAACCGACGCTGCGCTTCGGCGAGGTCGTGTTCGAGCCGGGCAAGTGCATCCGCTGCGGTCTGTGCGTGGAACTTGGGAAACGGGACGGCGTCGCGTTCGGGCTGGCGTTCTCGGCGCGGGGCGGCGCGGTGGGCGTGCCCTTCGAGCGGGACCTTGAAGCCGCACTGAAAACGAATGGGCCGCGTTGCGTGGAAATCTGCCCGACGGGGGCACTGGCGTTCCGGCAGGGAGAAACGAGCGAACCGTGAGAATCTTGCAGCTTACACCCGGCACCGGCGGGACGTTTTATTGCCAGAACTGTCTGCGCGACGGCGTGCTGGTGCGCGGCTTGCAGCGGCAGGGCTGCGACGTGACGGTCGTGCCGATGTATCTGCCGGTATTGACCGACAGCGAGGGGCTTTCGGAGCATCGCGTGCCGGTGTTCTTCGGCGGCATCAACTGTTACCTCCAGCAAACCTCCAAATTCTTTCAGAAGACGCCGCGCTGGCTGGACCGCATCTTCGATTCGCCGTGGATGCTGAAGCAGGCGGCGGCGCGGGAAGGCACGACACGCGCGTCGGACCACGGCGCGATGACGTATTCGATGCTGCAAGGCCGCGACGGGCTTCAGCGCAAGGAACTCGAGCGATTGCTGGAGTGGCTGGCAACCCAGGAGCGTCCGGACATCGTACACGTGTCGACGGCGCTGCTGCTGGGCGTGGCGGCGGAGATTCGCGCGGCGCTGGGCACGCCGATCGTGTGCACGCTGCAGGACGAAGACCAATGGGTCGACGCGCTGGGGCCGGAGTGGCGCGATCGCTGCTGGAATCTCATAGGCGACCTGGGACGCGAGACCGACGCGCTGGTGGCGGTGAGCAACTGGTACGCGAACCAGATGGCCGCGCGGCTGCGCATTCCGCGCAAGCGGATCCACGTGGTGCCGCTGGGCACGGAAGCGGAGGAGCTCGATTCCGCGCCGAAGGAAGAACACCCTCCGACGATTGGCTACCTGTCGCGCATTCATCCCGACCAGGGATTCGAGATTCTGGTGGACGCGTTCATCCGGCTCAAGAGCGATCCGCGGTTGAAGGGGCTTCGGCTTCGCGCCACGGGCGGGGTTACGCCGGGCGATATCGAGTTCGTCGCAGCGATGCGGGCGCGGCTCGAGAAGGCGGGCTGCGGGAACGATGTGGAGATTCTGGAAGATTTCACGCGCAACGCGCGGCGTGACTTCTTGCGGTCGATATCGGTGATGTCGGTGCCGGCGCCGCAGGGCGAGGCGTTTGGACTGTTCATTCTTGAGGCCGGGGCTTGCGGCGTGCCGGTGGTGCAACCGGACGCGGGGGCCTTCCGCGAGGTGGTCGAGTCAACCGGCGGCGGAATTGTCTACGACCCCACGAACCCGCACGCGCTGACGGAAGCGTTGCGGCAGGTGTTGCTGGAGCCGCGCTTGGCGCGCACGCTGGGACGCGCGGCGCACTCGGTGGTGCGCGAACGGTTCACGGGCGACGTGATGGCCGAGCGCATGCTCACGGTGTATAAGTCTGTGGTGACGGCATGAGGCCGCTTTACGGCGTGCTCCTTCTTGCGTTACTGGCGGGTGCGTGCAGCGAGCCCGCGGCGCCCAAACCCGAGCCTGCGGCGGTTCCGGTGCCCGAGCCAAAAATGATGGCCGCGGATTGGCCTACCTATCATGGGACCTACGCGCTGGACGGCGCGGTTGATCTCACCCTTCCTGAGAAGCCGGTGCAGCGCTGGCGTTACGATGTTGGCGCGCCGATTCTTAACCCGCCGGTGGCGCAGGGGGAGCGGATTTACGTTGCCGATACGCGCGGGGGCGTGCATGCGGTCGATTTGAAGGGCGACAAGATCTGGTCGCGCACATTTACGGAACCCGCGCGTCAGGGGAGCGTTGCGGGCGGCATGGCGTTCGATGCGCCGCTGGCGTTATTCGAGTCGACGCTGATCGCGTGCTCGGCGGGCGGACGAATTTATGCGATGGACACGGCGACGGGCGACACGCGTTGGGAAACAAATACCGACGTGCCGGTTCTGGGCACGCCGAACGTGGCGGTGGTCGAGAGCGACAAGGGGCCGGTGAAACAGGTTCTGTTTATCGACCAGACGGACGGGGTGTTGCACGCGCTGGACTTCGCGGACGGCAAGCCGTTGTGGCAGGGCAAGGAGATTACGCGCTGTGACGCGTCGCCGGCCGTCAGCGGGGATACGGTCGCGTTTGGAAGCTGCGCGGGCGCACTGCACATCGTTTCGGCAAAGAACGGCGAGATGCTGCGCGAAGTGAGCATCGACGAGGACTCGCAGGTGGCGGGTGGCGTGGTGCTGCTGGGCGATTTGATCTATGCGGCGACGCGCGGCGGGAAGTTCATTCACGCAAACTACCGGACCGGCGAGATTGTCTGGGTTAATGAGGATTGCGAGGAGGACGCGTTGACGACGCCGGCGGTGCGCGGGGATGCGATTGTGTTTTCCGGGGACGACGGCGGGGTGTATTGCCTGGAGCGTGAGAGCGGGAAGCTTCGGTGGCGCGTGGAATTCAAGGGACAACCGACGTCGCCGGTGATCGTGGGCGACAAGGTCGCGGTGGCGTCGCGCGGGAAGCTGTATTTGCTGCGCCTGTCCGACGGGCAGGAACTCTGGTCGTACGAAGTGAGCGACGAGGTGACGTCGCCGATCGTGGCGGGCGAACTGCTGGTCGTGGGGTCGGAGGACGGTGCGCTGGTGGCGTTTGGTGGGCAATAGAAAGCGCCCGGGTTATTCGACTTGGTGCGAGTTGAAGCCGATAGGGCGGCGTTTTTTGGGTTCCGGGGGTGTCATCAGTTGGCGGATGGCGTCGAAGACGATTTTGAACTGGGCGTCGTACTTTCTCTCCAGGTTGTCGAGCTTGGCGGCGAGGTCGGCGTTTGAGGCGAGCATCCGGCGGAGGCGAACGAAAGCGCGCATGATTTCGACGTTAACGAGTATGGCGCGCGGGCTGCGCAGGACGCCGGATAGCATGGCGACACCTTGTTCGGTGAAGGCGTAGGGTGCGTATCTGCGGCCGCCGCGGTGTTCCGCTTTTGAGGTCACAAAATGTGACCTCAAAGATTGGGCTTCTTCGGGGGTGAGTTGAAACATGAAGTCTTCCGGGAAGCGCTCGATGTTGCGTTTCACGGCCTGGTTGAAGGCTTTGACCTCGACCTCGTAGAGAGCGGCGAGGTCTGTGTCGAGCATTACCTTTTCGCCGCGGATCAGGTAGATTCGGGATTCAATCCGTTCCGTAAGTATGACTGTCTGCGAGTCCGTCACGATCCGTTTTATTCCTTCATGGTCGAGTGCGATGCGGCTTGCTCGCCTGCCTCACGAGTTCGCTGCCTTCCTGCACCACTCTGGCAGAAGAAAGGCATCTGCATAGGTATAATGATAGACAAGAAGTTCACTCAAATACAACCCAAGGACTCGGGACTTTGCGGAAAGCGGGGACAGTTTCCACTTTTGACTGTGGGGGGTGGTTGACTGTTTGGGTGAAGGCGGATCGGGGGCTTCGGGGGGAGATATTGGGCTCATCAAAAGTGGAACGGTCCCCGTTTTCCGGTTGGGTGGCGGGTGGTGTATGGTTTCTGGAGGTGTGTTTGGAGGGATTGAAGATATGGGTTCGGCGTTGCTGGAACTGCGGGATGTGGTGAAGGAGTATCCGGGCGAGCCTCGGGCGTTGCGGGTGCTTTCGGGGGTGAGCCTGGAGATCGCGGCGGGCGAGGCGGTGGCGATTGTGGGGCCGTCGGGGTCGGGCAAGAGTACGCTGCTGAATCTTATCGGGACGCTCGATGTGCCTACGTCCGGGAGCGTGGAGTTCAAGGGGCGGGACATTTCCACTTTGACGGAACGCGAGCGGGCGTTGTTGCGCAATCGCGACATCGGGTTTGTCTTTCAGTTTCACCACCTGTTGCCGCAGTGCGGCGTGCTCGAGAACGTGCTGCTGCCTACACTGGTCCACAAGGATGCGGGAGATGCGATCGAACGCGCCAAGCACTTGCTGGATCGCGTGGGACTATCATCAAAGCTTCATCAACTGCCCGGAAAACTGTCCGGCGGCGAGCGGCAACGCGCGGCGGTCGTGCGTGCGCTCATCAACCGTCCGAGTTTGCTGCTGGCGGACGAGCCCACCGGTTCGCTCAACCGCGAGGGCGCCGAGGATTTGACCGGCCTGCTGCTGGAACTGAACCGCGAAGAAGGCATGGCGCTCGTCGTCGTGACGCATTCGATGGCGGTGGCCGAGCGGATGGGCCGCGTATTGGAGCTGCGGGAGGGAGCCCTTGGGTAGCCTGGGCCTTATCGCGCGCAGTCTGCGCCATTATGTGCGAATGCACGCGGGGCTGTTCCTCGGGACGGCGCTGGCGGCGGCGATCCTGACGGGCGCGTTGGTCGTGGGGGATTCCGCGCGGGAGAGCCTGCGCGCGCAATCGCTGATGCGCCTGGGGAACATCGATTGTGCCGTATTCGCCGGCGACCGCTTGTTTTCGCAAGAGTTGGGTCCTGCGCTGGCCGCGCGACTGGATGGGCCTGTGTCGTCGGGACTTCTCCTGGGGGGCATGGTCCTTCACCAGGATCCTTCGACCGGAAAGTCGAAACAACTGAACCGCGTGCAGGTGCTCGGAATCCAGGAATCGTTCTGGAGATTTCGGCAGGGAGGTGTCGCGGCCCTGGGTATGGGCGAAATCGCCATCGACGAACGCGTGGCCTCGGCGTTGTCCATTGGGGCCGGGGACACGCTCGCCTTGCGCGTG
>JAVEWL010000141.1:0-10048 GCA_034004565.1 FCB group bacterium
CGCGCTGTTGCTCCCCATCGACGGCGACCGCTTCGAGGTGGTCTGCGTGACCCCGCGCGGCGAAGCGCTCTTGGCGGGACAGGGCGCGGCCTCCGACCTGAAAGGCATTCGCCACAAGGGCCCCGAGATTGCCTTCGACCACGACACCGTGAAGCAGTATCTCGACGACAACTTTGACAGCACCGCGCTGCAAGAAGCCGTGATGCGTTGCCTCGGTTGCGGTTCGTGCGCGTTTACGTGTCCGACCTGCCACTGCTTCGACATCGTCGACGAAGGCAACGCGGCCGCGGGTTGCCGCGTGAAGAACTGGGACGCCTGCCAGTTCGGCATGTTCACGCACCACGCGTCGGGCCACAACCCGCGCAGCAAGCAGGAACAACGTCAGCGCCAGCGCGTGCAGCACAAGTTCCGCATCTACCCCGAGAAGTTCGGCGAGATCCTCTGCACCGGCTGTGGGAATTGCACGCGGAATTGTCCCGTCGGCCTCGGAATCTTGAACACCATGCGCGCCGTGGCCGCCGCCGCGGCCGTTACGAATTCTGAATGATGAATGAAGAGGGGGGGATTGCGCTCGCAATAGGGGTGAGCGCGGTCCGTCCTAAAATCGAAAATCTAAAATCGAAAATCTAAAATTGACATGATTGCTAACAGCATATACACGCCCGAATTGATGGAAGTGTTGGAGATCAAGCAGCACACCGCCGACGTGAAATCGGTCAAGATCCGATTCCGCGACCCGGAGATGCAGGAGCGGTTCACCTTCCGCGTGGGGCAGTTCGGCATGTTCAGCGTCTTCGGCGCCGGCGAGTCGACGTTCAACATCTGTTCGAGCTCGAACTGGAAGGACCATCTCGAATTCTGCTTCCGCCGCACCGGCCGCGTGACCGATGTGCTGTGGCAGATCGACGAAGGCGACACCATCGGCTTTCGCGGGCCCTACGGCAACAGCTACCCGATGGAAGAGTGGGAAGGCAAGAACCTCATCTTCATCGGCGGCGGCATTGCGATGCCCCCGATCCGCTGCGCCATCTGGAAAGCCATCGAAGAGCGCAACAAATACGGCAACATCACCGTCGTCTACGGCGCGAAGACACCGCGCGAATACGTCTTCGCCGACGAACTCGACGAATGGGCCAAAGCCGAACGCACGCGCGTCGTCCGCTGCGTCGATCCCGGCGGCGAAACGCCGGAGTGGAAGGGCGACGTCGGCCTGATCCCCCACGTCGTCGAGCGCGCCGCCATCCCCGCCGAAAACACCATCGCCCTCGTGATCGGCCCCCCGATCATGATCAAATTCACCCTGCCCGTTTTGGACAAGATGGGCATCCCCCCCGAATCCATCTACACCAGCCTCGAAAACCGCATGAAATGCGGCGTAGGCAAATGCGGCCGCTGCAACTGCGGGCCGGTCTATGTCTGCAAGGAAGGGCCCGTCTTCACCCTGGCCCAGATGAACACGATGCCGGTGGATTATTGAGGGGGTCTATGCGCCACTTTACCGCGTTCTTCGACATGCCAGAACCTTCGATGAGAAATATGGGCTGAGTTCGCGTAATTCCTTTATGCATTTCCCCTAAGGCAGAAACTTCCAACTATCTAATTCGCCACCTTTCTTCTTTCTGGCCAGTTTCTCATTCATTGTAATCTCAAGCCAAGCATCAATGTTTTCATCCGAAAGCGCCACTTTAGCAACTTCTTTCCATGCATCGCAGGTTTTGATCCAGCCCTCTTGACTCTCAGGCATTTCTTCAAGAGACTGCGTGAAGTGTCCGACTAGATCTACATCACCTTTTTCTAGACAGAAGTCCCTCATGCCTTCAAGGTTATGACGAGTGACGACCCAATCGTTTTCTGTGGCACGATGGTTCATATATCTGAATTCAATGATCGCCCGAATAGCGACGATTACCCCTGCATTACGGCATTCATTTTCGACGAATTCTTCCAGCCTTTCCTTGAGTTGCGTGGACATGGAAATATCACCGAACATCTCGATATCGTGAAAACCAGGGACAAAGTTTCGAATCCTAAAAGCGATGTCCTCTCCATGGTCTGCAGGAATCGAGTTGTACCACTTAAGAAAAATTTCGATTGGCGATTGCATCCCTTTTCCTCCCCTTAACCCTAGCCCCGTGAATCCCTTTCCCGAACTAACTCTGTTCCATTGCTCACCAGGGCAATCGCATCTAAATCTGCGGTAGAGTAATGAGAGTAGGTCGGGGCGGGTTTTTCCTGGCAACACGAAGGAGACCCGTTATGGCATCGATATCGCTCATAAAGCACTTGAAGGGGCTTCCCGACCCACGCCTGGAGCGCACGAAGCGCCACCAATTACTGGACATCGTGACGATAGCCATTTGCGCGGCGCTGTCGGGCTGTGATGAGTGGACCCACGTGGAAGCCTTCGGACGCGAGAACCTCGCGTGGTTCAAACGGTTCTTGGCCCTGCCCCACGGCATTCCTTCCCACGACACCTTCGGGCGGGTGTTTCGCCTGCTGGATCCCAAGGCGTTCGAAGCGCAGTTTCGGGCGTGGACCCAGGCGGTGCGCGAAACGCTGGGCACAACGGTGGCGGTGGATGGCAAGACGGTGTGCGGGTCCCAGGACACGGCGCTTGGCAAGGCGGGCATCCACCTGGTGAGCGCCTGGGCGTGCGAGAACCGGTTGGTGCTGGGCCAGGTGAAGACCGAGGAGAAGTCCAACGAGATCACCGCCATCCCCGAACTGCTGCGGGTCCTGGCGTTGAAAGGCTGCCTGGTCACGATAGACGCCATGGGCTGCCAAGTCGAGATCGCCCGCACGATCGTGGAGCGGGGCGCGGACTACCTGTTGGCCGTCAAAGCCAACCAAGGCACGCTCTTGGAGGATATCCAGCAGGAGTTTCAGGCCGCCCAAGCCCAGGACTTTGCCCACTTGACCTACACCTACCACAAGACCCAGGAGAAGAACCGTGGCCGCATCGAGGTGCGCGAGTGCTGGTGCACCCCGGACGTCGACGGGATCGATCCCCAGGGCCGCTGGGCCAAATTGTCGGGAATGGTGATGTGCCGCAGCACCCGCACCGTGAAGGACACGGTGGAAACGAAGACGCGCTACTACATCACCAGCCGCAAGGGGCTGGACGCCCAAACGGCCCTTTCGGCGGTGCGCGCGCATTGGGGCATCGAGAACCAACTGCACTGGGTGCTCGACACCGCCTTTGGCGAAGACGCCTCGCGCGTCCGAAAAGACCACGCCCCCGAGAACATGGCGCTGGTCAAACGCTGGGCCTTAAACTTGCTGCGCGCGGACCAAGACACCAAGGGCAGCGTCAAGGCCAAACGCCTCAGGGCGGGCTGGAACAAGGACTACCTGCTTAAACTCCTGACCGGATAGCACTATTAGATGCGATTGCCCTGCATTGCTCACTTCCATTTGCCCTCTGGATCAGGTATAAAAGTTAGCAAGGGCTCCTCGCGAACTAGCAGTAGAACCAACCAACCACCCGCCACTCGTGCCCGTTTTGCCGCGTCCGGGAAAACTCCACCCACGTTCCCAGTGCTCTTTGGTCGAATAGGTTCCCAGTCAAGCTCTGCCATTGTCCTGCTTCCTCCGTTGCCGACCCGGTCAAGATGACATTTGTCAGTCTAACACGTTCTGTGCTTCGCATTCCTGCTGTATTCGCAGCCATAAGCACGAAGTAATTGGCTCTTCCTGTTTTGGCGTACTTTTGCTTTGAACCAAAATGCGGCATTTGAATTGGCTAGGTGACTGGATGTCGCGGCACCCGAACTCGTCTCACAACTGGAAAATCGGCCCATTCCCAGCAGATGACAAGCCAATTCGCAGTCTATTTCTGGATTCCTCGAGCAAGTACGTGGAATGGCATAGGTTTTCCCGACAAGGCGGCCCTATGATACACTTCTGCTTAAAGAGCAGTGGCCTAGGGGCCTATGCGCAATTCGAGGATTGTTGGCCGACTTGATCGTTACTTCACAACCATTTGAAAGGAGGTTTCATGAGCACACTTCTGATTGAGATCGACGGAGAATTCCGCTCAGATCTGGACTGCGCCAACGCGATCGCCCCAGGCTCGGTTACCTTTGTCGATTCCGACAAGATTGAGGGTACCATTGATATCGTCCAAGCCTTGCTCGCGCTAAGCGGGATTGTTGTTCCTGTGGTCGGCAAGGTTGTGATTGAGGCAATACGTTCGCGCCGTCATGTTGTCATTCGCAAGAATGGAATTGTCGTAACTGGTGTTACTGCTGATTCGGCTCTCAGGGTTCTCAAAGAACTAAGCGATGACAATTGACGACTATCTAGCTGTATCCAGGCGGCTCGGGAAACCTCATGATGCTCTCGTGAGGTTTTACTCTGATCTCTACGACCATCTGGCCGGCCAAGTCAAGCGAGGTAGGCCAGTTCCAGCCTTGGTCGTCACATTCTCCCCCGATAGAAGGTGTGAGCGTGTCTGCATAGAAAGCCAAGAGTATATTGTATACGACCAATACTTAGGGCAGTCATTCAACCATCTGAATCGCATCTTCTATGCGAGGCATTCTTGGAAACAATTGGTGACAGGGTATGCACTTAAGTATTTGGCGGAACGCTGTGCTATACAGGGCTCATTCGTTCGGGGGCTCAGCTATGCAACCCGATGCCAAATCATAACCAAGATGGCGCGGTTCCAGCGACACAATCCTTTTGATATGGAAGGTGATAGTTTGATTCGACGCTCTCAGTTGACGGGAGTATGCGAAGCATTCGTGTTGTCCCATGAGCTAGGACATTCGGCCTATGCGGAAGATACTGAAGCGAGGACTAGCGGTATGGAGGCAATCCGCAATTCCCTCATTGATGAGGTAATGCATAAGCTAACGTCCGATGAATTTGTCAATTTGGAGAATCGCTATGGTAAGCGGTTTGCCAATACCGTCAGAGTCAAGGAGGAGAATGTCCGGGAAAGTCGCCTCGAAGCTTTCCTCAATCTCGAACACTGGTTATTGCCCGAAATGCTGATGGACAACTTTGCGTCAGCCATGGTGTTGCAGGTGCTCCATGGAATTATGGGGATTCCAGTTGAAATCGTCGCTGAGGGCGTGCTCCTCTCCTTCAAGTACAGCCGGCTTTTCCGGCATCTGGATATCCTTGCCGAGGAGCTGACGCGGCTTGATCGCGAAGCCCCCTACCTATCGGCAGATGAGCGACTTGTGCTGGCTAAGGAAATGCCCAGGAGAGTCTGGGGCTCGGATAGGCACAATATGGTTATATACATGCAGTTTAGGGAGGGGTGGCACCGCATGCAGTTGTTGGAACATGCCAAACGGTTGTTTGGTGTTGACATAGCTACCATTGCCGAGCATTTGGCAAATGTGTCCGACGAGTACGATGAACGTATAGAAAGATTCATAACCGTGGACCTTTCACATTGGGTAGCGCGCGAGGAGAAGAAAATGGTGCGATTGCAGCGTGCGGCTGAAGGTGAGCCGAGCGCGCTGCTTAGGCTCATTGATGAGAAGACTGGATGGAAATCACTGTGGCCGAATGACGATCGAGAAACTGTGATGTGTGGATGACGACTTGGAATTGGAAATGGGAAATAGGGGAGAAACGCCGGGATAAGTCGGCAAGGTGTAGCGAGTGAAAGTCTCGAACGATGGAGGCTTAGCGAACCACTTTGTCCCCGAGTCATGGCGGTCGGTCAGTGAGGAATTCTCTTTTCGTTCCCAAGTTGCACTTGGGAACGCACATGTTTTGAGAGTTGGACTCTGTAGGTTTTTGCGTAAGGCTTCGGAGCACAACTTCGCGGTGGACTATTGCTAGGGCCTTTGGAGGGCTTGCTGACGAGTGTGAATAAGGGCAGGAAAATCTATCCGAATTGTTTCCCATAGGATGTCGAGATCCACGACATCCTAACCGTGGACGAGTTTGTTTCGCATGCCGACCACGTCTCTCCAGGCAATCTGACTATACGTGACCTTGCCTTGGGCTGAGACTCGGTTCGCCGCTTCGCCCAGGACGGTTGCGAGGTGAAGCAGGGAGTATCGCAGCATTAGGTCGTTGTCGAGCGCGGCGCGATCTCTTCCGGCCGTAAACTGCAATGCCGTTTTCGCGTAATCAAGCATATGATGCAGGTAAACCCGATCGACATGGCGCGACATACAGTGTCTCCGCTTCTTTGAGCACCTCATCGCGGAAGTAGGGGCTGAGAAAGTTGGGGGTATTCAGATCCGCGCGACGGCCCAGGATGTCGGAGAGTTCGTTTTCCAGTCCCGTGAAGGTGATGAGTCCGACGCAATGGTCGGGTTCGAACTCTATCAGCACGTCAACGTCGCTCTCGGGGGTGAAATCATCCCGCAGGACCGAGCCGAAGAGCGCGAGGCGATGGATACGGTGCTTCCTGCAAAAGTCCCGAATAGCCTCTTCGGGTATGCCAATTGCCAAGCTCTTCACAATACCTTCCTCCGCCGTAGACCGGGGGCAATTCCAGTGCCGTGAGTCTAGCATATTTCAGGCGGTGTGCCGTCTTGCATGTGCCGATGCGCGGCAAACGCGGAAGAGAGAACAAATCGATCTCTTCGCATCCCAACAAGATTGAGACCAATCGCCTGGGGGCATGTTGAAGTCCGTGCCCCATCCCCAACGGGGATGGATAGTGGTTAGCCCAGGGTGGCGCTCGCTTCGGAGGGAAAAACACCTCCTTGTGTTTGGCAGCATGAAACGCACTATTTCAGCTGAAGCAGGGTCGGAGAAGTCCGGCTGAAGCCGGCTCTTTCCTTTGAAAGGAGTCTAGCACACCCCTGCTGAAGCAGGGTGCAAAGGTCAAAAGCCCGCTGAAGCGGGCTATAAGACTCTGGGCGCGCGGGGCCTTCTGCGTGGCGGGTTGACCACAGGGCGTGCAGACTTTGGCAGTAATTGCGGCAATCGACACCCCTGCTGAAGCGGGCTGCTCGACTTGCGGCGCGGCGCCTTCCGCGTTGCGGGCGGACCAAAGGGGGTGCAGACTTTGGCAGTAATTGCGGCAGTCGGCGGCACATCCTTGACGCTCGATGTCGCCTGGAGCTCGGGGACACACCCAAGGCCGCATCTTCCAGCCCGCTTCAGCGGGCTTTTGACCTTTGCACCCTGCTTCAGCAGGGGTGAAAAGGTCCAGTCTCTCAAGAAAGAGCCGGCTTCAGCCGGACTTTCTCGCACTTGCTTTAGCTACTACATTAACTGCAATAATAGAGAAAGGGATAACCATGACTTCTGCAGATGAGGAGACGCAAGATGGGAAGAGGCAGCACCCATGTCTTCAGCGAGATCTATATCCATCTCAATTGGCATTGCAAGGATGATCGTCCACTCATTGTGCCGGAGCTTGAACCGGCGCTTCATGAATACATCGAGTCCTATTGCCGGATGGTGAAGGGTATCCATTTCAAGGGCGTGGGTGGAACGGAAGACCATGTTCACCTGCTCTTTCAGATGGAGCCTTTTGTGACCTTGAGCGACTTCATCGGGCGCGTCAAGGGCGCCAGTTCGCACGAAATGAACGTCCGGTTTGGGAAGGCCGCTCTCGATTGGCAGCGTGGATATGGCGTGGTGAGCTTCGCGGCACGCCATCTTCCCGGTCTAATGGGATATGTTGAGCATCAGAAAGAGCACCATCGCTGCGGAACAGTTCGAGATCTCCTTGAAGCGCACGGGGAGTTGCCGGTGACTGAAGATGCTTCTCAAGACTGAGCGGGTATCGGCCGGCACACGGCCGATGTAACCCCGAATTCCCATTCGGGTCTTCAAGAACAAAAGCAAGAGCCCGAATGGGAATTCGGGGTTACATAAGGTGATAGGCCTATTGGAATGGGGGACTGCTGGGTTTGGGGGCGCCGTCGAAGGTTAGTTCGATGACGCTCATGTTCTTGTCGGGTGGATAGGCGGGGAGGTCGTGGAGCCAGACTCGGTCGCCGCGTTGTTCGATTCGGGCGGGTTGGCCTGTGGCGAGGACTTTGGCGGAGACTAGGTTGTCGCCGATCCAGGCGAGGGGTGCGGTGGCGCCGGGCCAGCGTTGGCATTGGAGGTAGACTTTGTTGCCTACGCGGGTGGTCATGCCGAGGTTGGGGGCGTCGAAGGGGGCTCTTTGGGCGCCGTAGATGGAACTGCCGTTTACGCTCATCCATTGGCCGATTTCGCGGAGGCGATCGACTTGGGGGACGGGGATGATGCCTTCGCGGTCGGGGCTCACGTTGAGGAGGAGATTGCCGCCTTGGGAGGCGCAGGACGCGAGCACGCGGATGAGTTCGGCGGCGGGTTTGTAGTTGGTGTCGGAGGGACAGTAGGCCCAGCTTCGGTTCATGGTGTAGCAGGATTCCCAGGGCGTTCCACTGGCTTCGACGGTGTTTTCGGGGGTGCCGAAATCGGCGGGTATGCCGGCGCGATTGTTGATGAGGATGCCGGGTTGGAGCTCGCGGGCCATGGCGTTGAGTTCTTTGGAACGCCATAGCTCGGGGTCGGTGGGCGTGAGCATGTCGTACCAGAGGATATCGATCTTGCCGTAGTTCGTCAGGAGTTCGCGTACCTGCGCATGCGCCTGCTCGACCATGGGCGCGTACACTGCCGGTTCGCGTTTGACGCTGAGCGGAAGCACGCCGGGGAAGCGCCAGTCGACGAGCGAGTAGTAGAAACCGATCCGCATGTTGGCCTCGCGGCAGGCCTCGACGAATTCCGCGATGAAGTCGCGTTTGGCGGCGGTCTTGACCGAGGTGAAATCGGAGACCTTGCTGTCGAAGAGGCAGTAGCCGTCGTGGTGGCGCGTGGTGATGACGATGTACTTCATGCCTGCGGCTTTGGCGAGGGCCACCCATTCGCGGGGATTGAACTTGCGCGGCTGAAACTGTTCGGCCAATGCGGCGTATTCGTCGGCCGGGATATGTTCCTGGTACATGATCCACTCGCCGCGCTCGGGAATGGTGTAGACGCCCCAGTGGATGAACATTCCGAAGGAGGCTTGTCTCCACCAGGTCAGACGCTCCGCTTGGGCGACAGGTTCGTCCGCTTGCGCGTGGACAATCCCCAGCAACAGGACCAGAAGGAGAAGCGTGCAAACCCGAAAACGCGGTGATGAGACAGCGTATTTCACCTCATATTCCTAGCGTTGGTTTGGGTGCGGTTGACGGCATTGGGCACGCGTTTCCGCATACGCCCACGGGGATTATAGTGCCATAGGCATGACGAGACAACGCTTGCATCGCTTGGAGGTGCTCAATGCCCTATTGGGGACCGCTCTTTACGAGCCAGATTTCGCTTACGATAGTGCCCCAGCCGCCGGTGTTTCGCCATTGCTCGGTGGTGATTCGATCGCCGGTGGCTACGTCGGGTTGTTTCTGGAGGCGGAGGGTGAGGGCGCCGTCGGCGGTGGCGGTTTGGGGGATGTCATAGGTGAAGTGATCGCTTATGCGTTCGGGGACTTCGATGTCCTTTGCGACGGGGGTGTCGTCGGCGTAGAGGGACTGCGAGTGCTGGTTCATGCGCTCGATGTAGCGGTCCTGGTATTTGGGGCGGACGAGGGTCAGGCGGACGCGATAGTGGGCCTTGGGATCGAGGTCGTCGTAGTGGAAGGTTACGCCTTGGGATTCGTCCTGGGTGAAGCACATGGTGCGCTGGCTGGGACGGTTGGCTTCGTCGAGCATGGTGGGGACGTAGGGCTGGCCGAAGTCGTAGGGGTAGCCGTTGACCAGGTGCGGGGCGGATTCGTTGGTGCCGCAGTTGTCGTAGTAGCCGCCGTTGCCGGGGTTTTCGTAGTCGGCGATTAGGGCGAGGAGTTCGCGTTTGGATTCCGGTGGGGCGGACTTGGCGCGTTCGAGTTGGCGTTTGGTCCAGCCGAGGCCGATGAAGTCGTGGTCGAGGTTGAAGAGGCCTTCGCTGCGGACGCCGTAGAGCGCGTTGCTCTCTTCGCCGAGGCGTTCGGCCTCTTTGCGGAGGGCGCGCATGGGGTTGGTCTCGTGGAGCGCAGCGAGCCGGTGCAGGGCTTTGTCGGCCGCGGCGTCGAGGTCGGCATTCCGGTCGAGGGCCTTGGCCATTCGAGCTT
>JAVEWL010000142.1:0-9888 GCA_034004565.1 FCB group bacterium
CAGGTTCCGGTGGCGCCGCGTTCATGCTAGCCACGAGGCTATCGATATCGTCGTTGCTCAGGAGTTGCGACGGCTCTTTCTCTTCGACCTCCGCGTATTCCGGTGGCGCCGTCTCGGCGTGGGCCGGCTTCGCGTTCATGGACGTAAGAAGTTTTTCGAGGTCCGCGTTGCTGAGCAGTTCGGTGGTCTGTTTTCCAACGGGCGGCGGGGGATCTTCTTCCGGGGCGATACCTTCAGGGTCTTCCTCGGGCGCGGACGAGGCGACGGGCTTTTCCGGCGCCAGCTTGGCCTGTGCGCTCATGCTCGCCATCAGTTTCTCTAACTCGTCGCCGTTCAGTACCTCGGAACTCATCTTTCCGGCCGGAGAAGCCGGTTCATAAGGCGCGTCTCCCACGCCCGGTGCGATCTCAGTGGAACTCGCCGGCGCGGGGGACGGCGCGCTTTCTTCGGGAAGATCACCCGTCTCGATGGAAGGTTTGGGAGACGGCTCAGGCGTTTCGTTGGAGACGGATTCCGGCGCTTCATCGGCCTCAAGGCTGGCAAGCAGCTTGTCCAGGTCGTCGTTGGACAAGAGGGGCGAGGACGGTGGCTGGGCCTGCGGCTCTCCCGCGGCGCCGTCCGAAGATGGTTCAGGCGCAATCCCCCCGTCTGCTGCCACGTCGTCCGCCACAGTGCCTCCAAAGAATCCTTGGATCCTACCCTAATTACTTGCCAAAGCGTGATTAATACGCAGTATGCGGCACGTCAGGTGCAAGTGTATCAGGATTTTCGATTATCCGCAAGGGTAAAGTGGAATATTTTTCCCGGGGAACATTTTTCCGTGGTGAGTTAACGTCAAATAGCAGCGCGAGTTAACAGCAATACGCTGGGAGCCCGAAATCCACATCGCGACAGAGGAGTGCGGCGCGTGCGGAGAATGAACTTGGTGTGTCGAAGAACGGATCTCTAAGCGGCCAAGCCGGACTTCCCGCGGATGGACAAACCCACCGTCTGCGTCACCCCCAGACCATGCCATCCTGAATTGCGTTAATCCGGCCACAAGCACGAAACAGGCGTATCCTTAGACCACGGGCTTGTTGATGAGTTGGAGGAATTCCTGCCGGGTGGCGAGGTCGTCGTGGAAGCTGCCCAGGACCGACGAGGTCGTCATGACGGAGTTTTGTTTCTCGACGCCGCGCATCATCATGCAGAGATGCTTGCATTCCATAACCACGCCGACGCCCTCGGCCTGGGTGGCGTCCATGATGGCGCGCGCGACCTGCGCGGTGAGACGCTCCTGGATCTGGAGCCGGCGGGCATAGCAGTCGACGATGCGCGCGAGCTTGCTGAGACCGAGCACTTTCTTCTGCGCGATGTAGCCCACGTGGCAACGCCCGAAGAAGGGGAGCATGTGGTGCTCGCAAAGGCTATAGACCTCGATGTCGCGCGAGATGATCATGTTGTTGGAGAAGGACTCGAAGACGGCGTTGTTGATGACTTTTTCCGGCACGACGTGGTAGCCCGAGGTGAGGAATTCGTAGGCTTTCGCGACGCGCGCGGGCGTGCGAGCAAGCCCATCGCGCTCGGGGTCCTCGCCGATTTCGACCAACAACTCGCGAATCAACTCTTCAACGCGCTTGACGTTCATTTTGAAACCTCTCCAACAGCTTTTCGCTGAACCCCATGTCCACTTCGAGCCCCTCTTCGCGGTGTGCGACGGGCAGATCGATCACGCATTCCCCCGTATCGGCCAGCACTGCGCCGGGCGCCACTGCCAATAGCGGCACGGCCACAAAAGGCCGCGTCCGGATATCCGGGTCGGGTATCCTCAAGTCCTCCTCGTCGTACACCTCCGCGCCGTACAGGAGGATGTCGAGGTCAATTGTGCGCGGCGCATATTTGTCGGCGCCGCGCACGCGTCCGAGCGCGGCTTCCACGGCGCGAAGGACGTCGTTCTTCAGCGCGCGCGCGCCCAGGGTCGTGGCGATGCGGCACACGCCGTTCAGAAAGTCCGGCTGTCCGGGCGGCCCCACCGCGGCGCTGCGGTAAAACGGAGAGACGGCCCGCAGGTCGACCTTTTCCGCCAGCAGTTCCAGGGCGCGCGGGATGTTGCGCTCGGGCTCGATGTTGGAGCCGATGCCGATGTACACAAGCGTTTCCGGCTCGCCCGAGTCAATCAACGTCTTCCCGCTCCCGCGTAATTTCGACGGCCACGCTCCGCGCGAAGCGCAACGCGCCGGGCTTGTCGACCGACACGTCCACGCGGCGCACGTTCGGTTCCTCGAGGCAAATCTCGGCAATGCGCTGCGCGAGCCGCTCGACCAGGTTGAACGACGAGTCCTCGACGGTGTCGAGCACGTTCCGCTTAATGCGTTTGTAATCGACGGTGTCTTCGATGCGGTCGCTCCGGCCCGCAAGGCGCAGGTCGGCGTACAGGCAGATGCTGATGAGCACTTCCTGCTTGTTCTCGCGCTCGTGGGGATAGATGCCGATGATGCACCGCGCGCCCAGTTCGCGGATATGAATGCGGTCCAACCGCTCCTCAGCCATACACCCGTCCTTTCAGATGCCTGCCACCGTCCACGTAGATCACCTGCCCTGTCACGAAGCGGCTTGTCACGAGGAACAACACGGCCGAGGCGATATCTTCCGGGCCGCCGTACGCTTGAAGCGGGTTGGTGTGCGCGAGGCTGGCCAGATAATCGGCGGGTTTGCCCTCCGGCGGCAGGATAAGCCCCGGCGCCACGGCGTTTACGCGAATGGAGGGCGCCAGTTCGAGCGCGAGCATACTCGTGAGACTCATGAGGGCGCGTTTGCTGAGGTGGTACGCGG
The DNA here is from genome assembly GCA_034004565.1 of FCB group bacterium. Lineage (GTDB taxonomy): Bacteria > Hydrogenedentota > Hydrogenedentia > Hydrogenedentales > SLHB01 > JAVEWL01. The sequence goes on from JAVEWL010000142.1 coordinate 2,812, forward strand.
CGTGGATGCGATCGTAATCCACGACACGCGCGTCGAGAAGATTCACAATGCAGCCGGAACGGCCCAACGCGGCCATTCGTCGCGCCAGAAGAAGCGGGGCAATCGCATGGACGGCCATGGAAGCGTGCAGGTCCTCGGGCGTAACGTCGAGGATGGTGTTCTCGGGGAAGATGGAAGCATTGTTCACGAGGATGTCGACGTGATCGCAGGCATCCACCACCTGCGAAAAGAGCGCCTCGGCTTCGGCGGCTTCCGAGAGGTCGGCCTGTATGGCCCACGCGCGGCGTCCTTTCGCGCGGATGCTGTCGCACAACGCCGCGGCCTCATCGCCCGCGCGGCGGTAATGCACCGCCACATCCGCGCCGGCCTCGGCCAGGCCGAGCGCGATGGCGTGTCCAATGCGTTTCGCCGCGCCGGTCACCAGCGCGACCTGTCCTTTCAACTCTGGGGTTCCCGTCATCGATTCTCTCGCTCCGGAACATGGGATCGTGTGTAGGCGGGAACAATGCTAACACTTCGCGGAAGGATGAACAAATGGCTCGGAAGAAAAATGCAAAGAAGCAGACGCTGCGGAGCCCCGCTTTTCTTCAGTCGGCGGGCGACAGGTTTGCATTCGCGGGGCCGTTCAGGACCCGGCCGTTGCTGTCGAATCGCGAACCGTGGCAGGGACAGTCCCAGGACTTCTCGAAGTCGTTCCAGTGGACGATACACTGCATGTGGGGGCAGACGGCGGAGTGTTTGACGAGGTTGCCTTCGGCGTCGCGAAACACAGCCAGTTTCTTCAGTCCTTCACGCAGCACCGCCCCGGAGTTAGGCGGAATCTCGTCGACGGAGTTCACCTCCCCAGGCGTCACGTGCTCGGTGTAGCGCATGGCCACATCGAGGTTGATGCCTACCAGGCGGCTTAGTGTCTGCAAGACCTTGCGGGACGGGTCGAACAGGCTTGCCCAGGCGTTGTGCCGTCCCGAGATCAGGTCCGTCACCAGCATTCCACCCATGGTGCCGTTGATCATGCCGTCGCCGGAATCGCCGGTGATGATGTAGACGTTGTCGGCGTCGCCGGGATTGCGGCCGATGAAGGGCAGGCCGTCCACGGGCTCCATGACCTGGCCGGACCATCGAAATGCCACGGAATCGGCCGAAGGAAACCGATCGCGCGCCCACGTCTCGAGGTGGCCGAAGCGCTCGGTGGCATTCGAGGGTTCACCGGTACGATGGTCCTCGCCACCCACGATAAGAAAGTCCCGCTGCCGGCCGTCACGCCGCTCCGTCTGCACGCGCACGTAGTGGTAGGGATTCTCCGTGTCCCAGTAGAGCGCGCGCGGCACCGAGTTGGCGGTGATTTCGAGGGCGATGACGTAGGATCGGCACGGCACCTGATTCGTATGTATCGCCACGATGTCGTTGATGGGCACGTTGGTGGCGACGACGATCGCGCCCGCGGACACCTTGTATCCGTCGGACGTTTCGACCGAGGCGGAGTCGCCGCCCTGAATGTTTCGCGCGTGCGAGCGGCAATGGATGCGTCCTCCGTGGCGCGCGATCGATTCGGTGAGTCCCGCGAGGTATTTCAGTGGATGAAACTGCCCCTGGTCCGGGAAGCGCAGGCATTGTCCGCTGTCGAAGGTGTCAATCGGAATCCGGGCAAGACGCTGCACGCCAATGAGTCCGGCGCGAAACGCGGCGTTCAGTTCCTCGTCCAGCCCGGCGTGCAACAGACCCGCGCCCGCGAAGAGATAGCCGTCGAGCCGTTCGAAGTCGCAGTCGATTCCTTCTTCCTTAACCGCTTTTTCGATCCGGTCGATTGCGGCCGCGGCGGCCGATGCGGCCAAGCGGGCGCCCTCCGCGCCGTGCAGGCGTTCGTATTCGCGGTAGCCGTCGTCCAGGCTGGTGGAGAGGTGGGCGGTGGTGCGGCCCGTGGCGCCGCCGCCGATAGGACCGTCGTCCAATACCACCACGGAGTTTCCCTGCTTCGCCAGCAGGTAGGCCGTGGTAAGACCCGAGATGCCGGCGCCGATGACGCAAACGTCGGCTATGGTGTCCTGCGTGAGCGGGGAGGGCGAAGGGATTTCTTTTGTGGCGGCCCAAAGGGAAGTGCTTGCACCGGAATCGCTTTGCATGCTTTTCACCTGCGCGTTTTGTTTTCATGGAAGGCCAAGGGTGCGTGGTAGTGCCTATCCCAATCCCAACGACGAGGAGCGCCCGGTTCCACCGTCAACGGTGACTACGACATCACATAAGCCTGGAGCAACGATGCGCCACCGCGCCTTCATTGCCCCAGGCACTTCCCTGCTAAGGACGTTGCGTCCTTACCGAAAGACGGGATGGAGACCCGTCTCGTCAATCTTCTTCGAAGTAGAAATCGAGCTCGCGTTCGGCGTCTTCGCGGCCAATGCCGTAGTGCTCCTGGAGCAGGCCGGCAATCTGTTCGCGACGGCCTTCCGTGCGATCCAGTTCATCGTCGGTAAGATCGCCCCACCGTTCCTGAATGCGGCCCTTGAGCTGTTTCCAATTGCCTTCCATACGGTCACGGTTCATGACGTACGCTCCTTGTTTTTTCACTTGTGAGTGGACGAAATGGTGCGCAATAAGCGCTTGCGCGGGAAAGAATTTTGCGATAACCGGCGCGAGCCGGCTGAGGAAAAGGTAGTCTGACTGAACTGTGTCGGCGCATTCTCTCTTGCGCCACTAGGATTATACCCCAGATGCCCGATTTCGACAATGCGGGTATGGACAGCATTCGTGCGCCGATACGCGCAAACCGGGAGGAGTCAAAGACAAAGGGCGGCCCGCAGGCCGCCCCACATCAGGGTTTACGACGATTTGAACATCGGCATTTCACACAAAACGAAGCAAGTGGTAGCTCTTTTTTCCTTTGCGGACAACGGCGATGTGCTTCGAAATCAACGCCTGCTCGCCGAGCTTGGTGTCATCGGCGTCGATGCGTTGGTTGTTGAGGTAGAGGCCGCCGCTGGCGACCATCCGGCGGGCTTCGCCCTTGCTCGCGAAGACGCCGCATTCCACCAATATATCCAGCAGCGGGCGCTCTTGCGACAGGACCGCTTGCTGGACTTCGCTCGAAGGCACTTCGCTGAAAACGTCCTCGAGCGTCGCCTCGTCGAGGCCCGTCAATTCGCCGCCGAACATGGCCTGCGTTGCACGCTGCGCGCCTTCGAGCGCTTCCTCGCCGTGGACCATGCGGGTGACCTCTTCGGCGAGCCGTCGTTGCGCGTTGCGTTTCTCGGGCTGCTCGACGATGGACTGCTCGAGCGCGACGACCTCGTCCTGGCCCAGGAAGGTGAAAAAGCGCAGGTAGCGCGGCACGTCGGCGTCGGCCTGGTTAATCCAGAACTGGTAGAAGCGGTACGGCGAGGTGCGCTTGGCATCGAGCCAGACGTTGCCCGATTCCGACTTGCCGAATTTCGTGCCGTCGGCCTTGGTGACCAGCGGCAGCGTCAGACCGTAGGTCTCGGCATTGCGCAGGCGGCGCGTCAGGTCCATACCCGCGACGATGTTGCCCCACTGATCGCTGCCGCCAATCTGGAGCCGGCACCCGAAGTTGTCGTAGAGGTGCAGGAAGTCGTAGGCCTGGAGAAGGCTGTAGGTAAACTCCGTGTACGATATGCCCTGGTCACGATCCTCGAGACGCTTGCGCACCGAGTCTTTCGCGAGCATGGCGTTTACCGAAAAATGCTTACCGATGTCGCGCAGGAATTCAATGAGTGGCAATGTGACCAGCCAGTCGCCGTTGTTTACCAGCGTGGCCGCATTCGCTCCCGAGAAATCGATGAAACGCTCCAACTGCCGGCGGATGCCCGCGACGTTGGCGTCCACTTGTTCCGTCGTTTGCAGCGCGCGCTCCTCGGCCTTGAAGCTCGGGTCGCCGATGAGGCCCGTGCCGCCGCCGACGAGCACAATGGGCTTATGGCCGCGCCGCTGGAAATGCATGAGGCCCATGATCGGCAGGAGGCTGCCGATGTGCAGACTGTCGGCCGTGGGATCGAAACCGGCGTATAGCGTCAGCTTTTCGCGCTCGAGCTTTTCGCCCAAATCGTCGTGCGTTGCCTGCGCCAGCATTCCACGCCAGGAGAGTTCTTCCAACAGGGTCATGTCTCGTCTCCAATCGTGCGGTCCGCTCATTTGGGCGGAACTCGCCACCGTCATAAAGGCCAAGGAATCGGTACGTGGCGGGAATCAGGCACGGGCATACGTGCGGCAGGTGCCGAAAGCACCCGCGCATATCCCTCCGAAATTCGCTGTGGAATCGCCCTGAATCATGCGGACTATGGTAGCAGCCCCACCAACTGTGTTCAATTTGACCTCGCGGCACCTCAACGAAAATGGGAGCTATGGGAGTCATGGGAGTTATGCAATTCATGACTCCCATAGCTCCCATGACTCCCATAGCTCCCATTCTTTCCATTCCCAGAGCACGCCTTCCCATCTCCAAAGATGGCAATTCGCTTCCCCCACCCGCTAGAATGCCCAAAGAAATTCGGGCAAACCGGCGGAGTAAAGCAACAATGAAAATGCGTTCAACCGGCATCGCTACAACTCTGTTCATTGGCGTCATCGCGGCTTTCGGGCTCTTTCACACGGGCGCGTGCGCCGCGGACCTGGCTATGCCGCAACTCTGGGCAACCGGCCTGGAAGTCCTACTCGAGACCGCGGCGATCACGGCCGACGTGACCGGCGACGGGCGCGACGAAATCGTCGTCGCGGGTCACGAGGACTTGTTCGTGCTCGACGGGCGCGGCAAGATTGCGTGGCACTGGCGCAGCCCCGGGCGCTATCTCACATATCCGGCGGTCTGGTCGCGCAAGGGCCAGCCGGGGCTCATTTACGCCGCGGACAATCAGGGCAATCTCAATTGCCACGACGGCAACGGCAAGATCGTGTGGCAGACGAAGCTGGGCGCGCCGGTCCTGTGGTCGGCGTCGGTGCTGTGCAACCTTGACGCCGACGACACCCCTGAGGTTATCCAGACCGACGACGCGGGCACGGTGTGGGCCTTCAACGCCGAAGACGGCTCGCCCGTGTGGAAGTCGGCGGTGAAGGGCACGCCGGTCACCCCTGCCGTGGACGCCGCGGGCCGCGTCTACATCGCCACGGGTGCGGGCCTTCTCTTCGCGCTCGATCCGAGCGGCAAGGTGCTCTGGGAACGCTCCACGGGCGGGCCTTCGCCGTCCTGGGCCACGGGGGCGCCGATTGCGCTCGAGAACACGAAGGCGCTGCGGGTCGCGGTGCCTTCGAGCGACGGCCGCGTGCTCGCGTTCGATTCCGACGGCGAATTGCTTTGGGCGCGCCCGGCGCGCGGTTCGTTGAGCTCGACCTTGTCCGCCGCCGACTTCGATGCGGACGGCGTGATGGACATCTTCGCGATTACGCAGTTGGGCACGGTCATGCGCTTTGACGAAAGCGGCCGCGTCCTGTGGGATATCGACATGCAGGGCCGCACGCTCGCGCCGGGCGCCATCGCCGACATCAACGGCGACGGCCAACTCGAGTACGTACTCTCGACGCAGAGCGGCAACCTGCTCGTGTTCGACCAGGCCGGCAAGATCGTCTTCAACCATCAGTTTAACAATCGCACCATCAACGCGACGCCGGCCATCGCCGACGTGTCGCCGGATTCGCCGGGCCTCGAACTCGTCATCACCGGCGGCGAATCGGGCAAGGTACTCTGCCTGGGTGCGCCGGGGCCGGCCACCGCCGCGCGCCCCTGGGGCATGTACCGTGCCGACGCGTCCAACCGTGGCAACGCGGGCCACATCGCGGATGCGACGGAATCCGCGAACCGCATGTCGCCGCGCAACCTCGCGTGGGACGGCCTGTGCAGTGGGGACGAGGTCGTCTTTGACGTCGCCAAGGCTGCCGACGATGCCAAAATAGTCACCGCCACGGCTTCGTGCGTACGCCCCGACGGCGCGCGCCAGGTCGCGATGGCTCGAATCCTCCGTCAACACGGAACCCTTCGCCTGCCGGTCGCCGTGGCCGTGCCCGGCGTCTATCGCTTCGAATGGTCCCTTGCCGACGCCGCAGGAAAAGTCCTCGCAGTCGGCGAGCGTGAAATGACCCTCGAGCCTTTCGCCGCCGACCGCGCCACGGTCGCCCGCGCAGCGGACGCCCTCAAGCGCAGCGCCGAAGCGGCACAAGCCACGCTGCCGGACTCCGCCGCCGCGCTGCGACGCGAAGCCGCGATCCTCGCCATCGACGCCGACGCAGCCCGCCCGCTCCAGGAAAAATGCGCCGCGGGCAACGCGGAAGAACAGGCGCTCCTGGCCTCGTCCGCCGTGGTCAAGAAGGCCCGGCGCGCGCTTCAACTGGCGGACATCGTAGCGAAGACCGCCGCGCAAGGCCCCGGCACGAGCCTCATCCTGAGCAAAGGCGATCTCTGGGAAAGCCGCGGCATCGGCGAGAGCCTTCCCGACGCGTTCTCCTCGCCCCTGATGCTCGCGAATCGCGCGGTGCCCGGTGAACACGAACCCGTCGCGATCAACCTGTTCAACGTGACCGACCGTGAACTGAACGTGCGCGTCGTTGCAGACGTGCCCGAAGGCGGACCCCGCGTAATCCTGCATCGCGCCGTTTCCGCCCCCACCGCGCGCGGCGCCGAGGCCTGGGATGCCCTGCCCGAACTCGACAACGCGGCCCTCGTGTCCATCCCCTCGCTTTCGACGCGACAGGTATGGGTCGACTGCGATTTCGCCGGCGTCAAAGCGGGAGATTGCGCTATCAAGGTCAGCTTCATTGCCACGAACGGCGCGGGCATACTCGGCACACCCCTGTCCGCTCCTCAGGACATTCCGTCGCCGGAAGCGATCGCCGAGTTGAAGTTCAACGTCGCACCCTTCGAGATGGCCCCGTCCGGCATCTTCCGGCTATGCTCGTGGGCGTCCCTCGACGCGACCACCATCCCCGACCTCCTCGCCCACGGCAACAACGTCTTCTGCGTGCCCCTGCCCGAGGCCAAGTACAACGAGCAGGGACAGCTCGCAGCCAGCGACTACACCAAAACCGACGCCCTGCTGAATCGGCTCAAAGGGAACGATGTGATGATCCTGCTGACCGGCGAGC
>JAVEWL010000143.1:0-9865 GCA_034004565.1 FCB group bacterium
ATTCTGTTCCTTGAGATAGGGAAGAATCGCCTCAAACGTGCTGCCCGTGCCGCGGCTCATGTACTCCGTGCACACCAGCGGCCGCCCGTGCTGCTTCAGCGTCTCGACGATCCGCTGCACATCGGCCAATTTCCCGTAGCTGTGGAACGATATGAAGTCCGAATGATCGAGCATGAACCGCGTCAGCGGCAGCATCTTCGCCGGATCGTCGAAGCTCCCTATCCACACACCCGCGGTCAACGGCTGTTCCGGCGCCGCCTCGCGCGCCGCCGCGAACACCTTCGTGATCAGCGCCAACGTTAGCGCCGCCTTATCTTTCAGCTCCTTGGGGCCGTAGCTCGAATCGTTCGTGTTGCCCGGCTCGTTGTACAAATCCCACGCCAGCACGCGCCGATCTTTCCCGAAGCGCGTCAGCAGTCCCTTGATATACGCCTCGATTTCCCCATGCCGCGCCGGATCGCTCAATATCTCCGCGCCCGGCGCCTGCACCCAGCCCGAATTGTGCACGCCCGGTTTCGGGTCGCGCTGCTTGCCCGGCCGCGGATGCGGATCCCACACGTCGTCCAGTGGCACGAACAGCGGCCGGATCTTGTGTTTGTCCGCAATGGTCAGGAACTCGTCGATGCGCTTTACAAAACCTTCCGCGTCCTCTTTCCAAGGCAGGTTGTGCAGGAACACCCGCATCGTGTTCATACCAAGGCCCGCCGCCCAGCCCAGCTCCCGATCAATCGTCGCCGGGTCAAAGGTGTCCGCCTGCCACATTTCGAGCTGGTTGATGGCCGTGCTCGGACCGAAATTCGCGCCCACGAGCCACGGCTGCTGGGCATACCACGCCTTAATCTGATTTTCGGTCCAGCGTTCCGCATGTGCGGCCGTCGACGTACGGAACTCATCTTTGTACAGCCCAATCTTCTCCATCGGAATGTCCTTGAACCCCAGCGCATAGGCGGGCGATTCCTGCTTCAACCGGTAATCCTGATTGGCCGCATCGACGAAGAGCGGATCCGCATCCAGCAGATTGTTCTCGATCTTCAGCAACGGCTGCGCGGCCCCTTCAAACTCGTCCCACTTGCCGCCCACGCAGATGTTCCGCGCGATAACGTTGCCCTTGGGCGCCTTCGGCTCGTCTTCGATGAGCTTCACCAGCTCGGGATACTTCTCGCTGTACGGCGGCTTGTTGTAGGCGGTCCCGGAAACCGTGCCCTTCTCCGCCGCTTCCGTGATCCACTCGTCCGCATGGTAGCCCGCCCAATTCAGCGCGCGCGCATCGACGTGGACGGCGGGGTTGCAGTCCACGAACACGTTGTTCTCGATGTGTACATCGCGTCCACCGCCGATGAACGCCGCCCGCGTTACCCGCAGGAACACGTTGCTCGAAATCTCCGTGCCGCCGAACATGTCGTCGAGGTAAACCCCCACGCAGCCGCGTTGTTCGAAGCCTGTGATGTCGTGGAGGTAGTTATTGCGAATCACCGTGCCGCGCATCGTCCAGTTGCGGCCCGCATAGATCGCCCCCGCGTCGTTCGACTCCATGCACACGCGGTAGATCTCGTTGAACTCCATCAAGTGGTCGTTGCCCCAGAACTGAATCGCCATGTGCGGCGAGTCGTGAATGAGGTTGTGCGTCGCCCGGTTGCCGACGCCGTTAATCGTGATGCCCGGGTTGTACATCGGGTACCACTGGCCGTAATCGTGAATGTGGTTGTTGTCCGCGAAGAGCTCCGCGGGCGTCAGCGTCGTGCGGTCGCCGCCCGACAGGCTGATCCCGGTTCCGCCCAGGCGATACAGGTCGCACGACACCACGCCGCTCTTCGTGCCCGACATCCCGATGCCGCTGTCGCCGATGTTGCGAATCGTACAGCCCGCCACCAGCACGCCGGTGCCTTCCGAGACGCTCACGGCCTGCTTGCGCGCCGCCTCGAACGTGAACCCGCGCAAGGTCACGTTCGACACGTCCTTCATCGTCACCAGCGACGGCGCTACCGACACCACGACCTCGCCGGGTGTCAACGCCTCGGGCGGATAGAAGTACAGCACGCCCGTCTCACGGTCCAGATACCACTCGCCCGGCGTGTCCAATTCCGAAAGCATGTTGAAGGCGTAATACCACTGGCCCTTGCGGTAGCCGTAATTGTGATACGGCTCCTTAATCGCAATCTCGCCCTTCTCGACGTCGATCGAGGCCACCGCCTGCCGCTGGTCCGACCAGTCCCAGAACCAATACCCGTGTACCCAGGGATCTTTTTCCCCAACCCAGCGCTTCGGCCGGTCGCCCTCGTATTTGAATTTCCCGATCGTGCTGCCCTTGACGCCGTGGATCGCATGCCCATCTTCCACCACGAGGTCCGCGATGTGCGTGAAACCCTGGTTCGGCCAGCGCGCGATCGTCATCATACGGTCGCGGTAATACACCGCCAGCCCGGCGCCGTCTACCGCGCCGAAATCCGTCACGCCCGCCGCCTTCAGATCGGCCTGCATAACCTTGTCGCGCACCGCCTCGTCCAAGCGCTCCCGCACCGCCGTATCCGAAACCGGCTGCCAATCCACAACGGCCTTCCCGCCACTGACTCGAACCTCTTCCCCCGGCGCCGCGCCATACACAACGCCCGAGTCCTCCTTACCCAACTCAAACGGCGCCGTCCAAGCATACGTCCCGCCCTTGACGATTACCTCGACCGCGCCCAGCGGCGCCGCCGCGCGACGCGTACGAACCTCATCCCGCGCCTTCTCAAGCGAGGCAAACGGTGCCTCCGCCGTCCCCGCCGCTCCGTCATTTCCATCCACGGCCACGTATAGCCGGACCGGCTCCTGCGCCTGCGCCAACCCCAACCAACACCCCGCCGCCAGCACAAAGCCAATCGCTCTAAGCATGGTCCGTCTCCCTCTGCATGTATAGATATCCAAGCCCGAAGCATAAATCACCCCCACCCACCCAATCCAGCCTCGCCCGAATCCCCTGTGGCACCCCCAAGCCGGCAGTATGGCTTGGGGGTGTGGGCGAGCGAAGGACCCAAAGAACCCAAAGGACCAAAAGGACAGCAAGGACAGCAAGGACAGCCGGGGCTTTGGGTTCTCCTCACCTTACTATCCTCAAACCCCACCATCACCCACAGGCAAGGCCACAATGGCTTTCTCGATTCGGCCCATGGTTGTGTCGAGAGCCGGTTCGAAGGCCGGCGCTGCGAAAGCTTCGAAGGTCTCTGCTGCAGAAAACCTTCCAAATCCATGTAACGCTCGCGCGATCGGCGGTGTCATTCACGTAGAATACAAACCGAGGGATGACCCGATGGAAGACATAATCTTGCTGCAACGCTGGACCCGGCAACGCGACCCCATCGCGTTCAACGAACTTGTGCAACGCTACGCCGGAATGGTCTACGCCACCAGCCGCCGCATTCTGGGCGACGCCGTGGAAGCCGAAGACGTGTCGCAAGAGTGTTTTCTCTGCCTGGCGAATGACACGCCGCGCATACGCCGCTCCCTGGCCGGCTGGCTGCACGCGGCGGCCACCTCGCGTTCTATCAACCGCCTGCGCAGCAGTCGCCGGCGCCTGGAGCGTGAGCAGCGCTACGCCGAAGTGCAAAGTCCGCAACCGATACCGGACGACCATCTGCAATCGCAGATTGACGAGGCATTGGCCGAGCTCTCGGAGCGGCTTCGCGAGCCGATTGTGCGCCACTTTCTCCTTGGCGAAACGCAGGATGCCATTGCCCGCGACTTGGGTCTGAGCCGTTCCGCGGTCACGCGCCGAATCGAGCGAGGTGTCGAGAAGGTGCGTAAATCGCTGCGCCAACGCGGATATACCTCGGCACCGGCGCTGTTTGCGGAACGCTTGTCGTCGCTGCGCTCGGAAGGGGCGCCCCCATCGCTGCAAGCCGCCTTGGGGCGCATCGCATTGAACGGCCCGTCCGCGGCGGCATCCGCCCCGTGCGCCGCGTCCGTGCTTACGGCGTACGCATCGTGGAAGCTCGCGAGCGTGCTGGCGCTGCTGTTCCTTGCGGCGGTCGCGTCGTGGAGTATGTGGAGCAACGATCCGCCGGCGGAACGCATCGCCCCAGCAACCCTGCGAACGCCTCCTGGTGCCGCCAATGTTGCGCGCGCTGCCATTCCGCCGGGGCCGAGTTCCGGGACCAAAACTACGCAAGACGAAGGTGCAGCGCTTTCTCCGGCGAGCGGCGAGACCAAATCCGTGCCCGAACCACTGCAGGGCGTTGTACTCACTTCCGACGGGCAGCCTATCGCGAACGCGGCCATCTTCTTGACAACGACTATGCCACCGGCGAACGCCGAATTCCCGATGGTGAGATTTGGGGACCGCGTGGTTGCCCATACCGACGCGGTGGGCCGCTTTACTGTCGCCCAATACGCCCCCGACGATGTCTATCTCTACGCACGCCATCCCGACTATGTTCAGGACGGTTCGCGAATAGACCCGAAGACTCCGATACGCTTGTTGTTAAAGTCCGGGGTGATCGTGGAGGGCCGCGTCTCGGAGGCCGGAGAAATACCCAAAGCTATCGAAGTCGCCGCCAATCTCGCCCCGTCAACGGAAGGCTCCAGGTTTCTGGCGCACGTCGAACCCGACGGAACGTATCGCATCGAAGGGGTGCCGCCCGGCTGGATGATGATCGACGCGACCTTACCCAGATCCACGGATCTAGAACCACCTCGTGTCATGTCCCGGCAGGTGAGCGCCACGGAAGGCGAGCGCATAACCGTGGACTTCGACTTTGGTCTAGAGAACGCGAGTATATCTGGAGTGGTAGCCTTGAACGGCGTTCCCGCCGCCGGCCGAATGAGGATCGAGGTGGGGGAGGAGAACGACCCGCAAAACCGCTACTCTTGCACCACCGACGAGTCCGGCGAGTACGCTTTCCCGGCGCTGCCGAGCGGTCCCGCGCGAATCATCCTTAGGGAGGTCTATTGCGGCCAAACGATTCTGACCTTGCGCAAGAATATCGAAATCGTTCCCGGGGATAACCGGGTCAACCTTGTGTTTAAGGGGACTGCCACCCTTCGAGCACACGTCAAGGCCCCCGACGATTATATCTGCAACGTCCTCGTGCTGAATGACGGCGTCTCGTTGCAGGAATTCACAGTGCCGGCGGCTCAGGAAATGGCCGAGCACGAAGTTGCCTGGCTCACTCTCCAAGGCAGTGGCACCGTCGTGCTGGAGGGGCTCCCCTCCGGCCCACACACGGCGGCCGTTTTCGCGATGCAGACGCCCAGCGACGGAGATTTCTACAAGTCCTTTCAGGCCTCTCTCTACGACGCGGTCCCCGTGCTCCTGGAGGACGGCAAACAGGTGGAGGTCTCCTTTACGCCCCGCTAACCTCTCAGTTTTCCCGCAGCCGTTCAGGTACGCAAAATAGGACAATCTTGGAACCGCTTCGTGCATTCGGTTATCATGTCCCCACCGGTACTATGCAAAAAGTTTGAAAGCCTCCCATGCGCATTGGGAATAGCATGTCCTATTCACGTGTTCTTTGGCGCGAGTGCCTTGATCCGTGAAAAGCGCTCAGGGGTAAACAGAAGACGTATGGCTTGGGGAACGCGGGAGACGACGGTAGGATAGGTGGGTTCCAACTCCGGGTGAGACCCTTCTCTGAACGCCTGCTCCGCATCCCTGTCCATGGCTGTGTCGTGCCAAAGGAGAACGGTGTATGCAGGCGTTTCCCGTAGTCGATCCCATCCCATTGCCCGCGCCCGTGTGGCTCTTCGTGGCGCTGCACAGCCTCACTTTCATCCTTCACGTCCTGTCGCTCCAATTGCTCATCAGCGGCCTGGGCCTTGCCACCGTCTGGAGCATCTTGGGCCGGTTCCGCGGCGACGACACCCTGGGTGCCGCTTCGAGAGCCGTCGCACAAAAGCTCCCAATTGTGATGACCTATGTCATCAATCTCGGCGTGCCCCCGCTGCTTTTCGCCCAAGTGCTTTACGGTCGCGCCCTTTACACCAGCAGCGTCCTTATCGGCGTTTTCTGGATCGGCGTCATCTTTCTTCTCATGATCGCCTACTCCTTGCTTTACGTCATGGTTCGGCGCGGCGAGACCCGGCGCGGCATCGGCTGGGCAGGCCTCTTCGCGTTCCTCGTCGTCCTCATGATCGCCATGATTTACTCGACCAACATGACCCTCATGCTGCGCCCGGAGACCTGGCAAGCGCTCTACCGCGCGCATCCGTCCGGCACCTCGTTCCACACCGGCGACCCGACCGTATTGCCCCGCTGGCTTTTCATGACCGCCGGCTCCGTGGGCGTCGGCGGCGTAGGTCTGCTGCTCATGGCCCTCAAGAAGGACCAGCCCTACAACCTTGCACCCTTCCTCCAACGGTGGGGCGGACGTCTCATCGCGCTGTTCGTCGCACTCCAACTTGTGCTCGGCTTCTGGGTCCTCAAGGCCCAGCCCGAAGCCGTCCTTGCGGCCTTCTCAAGCGTCGCGTTCTACCGCATCTGCGAATTCGCTTGGCTCATCACCGCCGTGGCCCTCATCGCCCTCGGCGCCCTGGCCTCCCTGCGCAGCGTCCCCAGCAAGGCCCTCGCCTTCGCGGCCGTCGGCGCAAGCTTCCTCAACGTCACCATGCTCGTGCTCGTGCGCGACGGCATCCGCTACGCCGCGCTCAAGCAGGCGGGCTTCAATGTGTGGGACCGCACCGTCAGCACCAACTGGTCCACCGTCATCCTCTTCCTGCTGTGCTTCGTCGTGACGCTGGGGATGGTCGGCTGGCTGGGCATGGTTGTGGCGCAAATGAAGCCCAAGGCGGAACGTAGCGTTTAACCGGGTTTACCAGGGAGCGTGATTGCGACCATGACAGACGAACTCAGTAGTAACGAAGCCAGCGACCGGGGCGAACGCATGCCCCGCCGGGTCTTCTTCAAGGCGGGCGCGGGCCTCGTCGCGGCGGGCTACGCGGGCGGAATCGGTTATCCGATTTACCGCTACCTCGCGACGCCCGCCCAGCGCGCCGCCGAGCTCGGCGCCATCACCGAAATGACCATCCCCGCCGACAAGATGCCAGCCGTTGGCACGGCGCTGCAATTCCTGTTCGGCAACCGCCCAACGATCCTCATTCACTTAGAGGACGAATCGCTGGTCTGCCTGGACGCGGTCTGCACGCACCTCGGCTGCACCGTCCAGTTCCAACCCGACAAGAAGATCATTCATTGCGCGTGCCACGGAGGCACCTACGACATGCACACCGGCAAGAACATCGCCGGTCCGCCCCCGAAGCCGCTGAAGCAATACCAAGTGGAGACGACACCCGATGGCCAAGTCCGCATCTCTCGCGCCTGAGGCAATCGTCCGAGGCCTCTACGGCTGGGTGAACGACCGGCTCGGCCTCGACGACGTCCTCGCAATCGCGAAAAAGAAGACCGTACCCCAGCACCGCCACAGCTTCTGGTATTACTGGGGCGGTATCTCGCTGTTCCTGTTCCTGGTCCAGTTCGTGAGCGGCATCCTGCTGCTCATGTACTACCAGCCCGGCGCCAACGCCTACGAGTCCGTCCGGCAGATCACCTACGAGGTCGATTTTGGCTGGCTCGTCCGTTCCGCGCATTCGTGGGCGGCCAACCTCATGGTCCTGGCCGTCTTCGTGCACATGTTCTCGGTCTTTTTTATGAAGGCTTACCGCGCCCCGCGCGAATTCGGTTGGTGGACCGGCCTCGGCCTGCTTGGGCTTACCTTTGTCTTCGGGTTCAGCGGCTACCTGCTGCCCTTCGACGAACTCTCCTTCTTCGCCACCAAGGTCGGGCTCGAGGTCCCGCAGGCCCTGCCCGGACTCGGCCCGATCATCGTCACGCTCGTCCAGGGCGGCGAAATGGTCACAGCGGTTACCATCCAGCGCTTCTTCGCGCTCCACGTCGTCATCCTGCCGCTGCTCTTCATCGGCGCACTCGGGTTCCACCTCTTCCTCGTAACCCGGCACGGCAACGCCGTACCGCCTTCCGAGGAACTCAAACCCGAGCGCGAACGCCGCACGATCCCGTTCTTCCCGAACTTCTTCACCAAGGACCTCGCGATGTGGCTCATCACCCTCAACGTGCTGGCCATCCTCGCATCGATGTTCCCCTGGACCCTTGGAGCCCCGGCCGATCCCGCCGCCGCCGCACCCGAAGGCATCCACCCCGAGTGGTATTTCATGAGCCAGTTCCAGGTGCTCAAGGTCATGGGCCGCATCCTGCCCCCCGAGCTGCAAATGGTGGGCGAGATCGGGGGCATCATGCTCTTCAACATCGCCGGCATCCTCTGGGCGCTTATCCCCCTTTACGACAAAGACAACCGGTCGGCCAAGCGCGCACGCAACGCCACCTGGCTCGGCATCATCTTCTTAATCGGGCTCATCGCAACCACCATCTGGGCCTACGCCGAACTGTAAGGAGTCCGTACGCATGAATTATCCGTCCTGGGACGTGCCCCATATCGGCAGCGGCTGGGTTATCGGCATCATCGCCATCATCCACATCATGTTCAGCCACTTCGCCGTCGGCGGCGGACTTTACCTGCCCATGGCCGAACGCAAGGCTCTGCGCGAAGGACGCAACGACTGGCTCGAGATCATCCACAAGCACGCCAAATTCTTCCTGATCCTCACCGGCGTCTTCGGCGTTTCCACCGGCGTCGGCATCTGGTTCGCCATCGGCCTCGTCAACCCCGAAGCCACCAGCGCGCTCATCCACAACTTCGTCTTCGGATGGGCCATCGAGTGGACCTTCTTCACCATCGAACTCACGACCGCCGCCGTCTACTACTACACCTGGAAGCGCATCCCCGACGAGCTGCACCTCAAAGTCGGCTACGTCTACGCCTTCTTCTCGTTCCTCACCCTCGTCATCATCAACGGCATCCTGACCTTCATGCTGACCCCCGGCGAAGCCTGGCTCGCCGTCGCCGGCACCGGACAGGAAGCCTCCAAATTCTGGTACGCATTCTTCAACCCGACCTACTGGCCCAGCCTCTTCCTGCGCACCCTCACCTGCGTCTCCCTCGCCGGCGTGTGGGCCCTCGTCACCGCCAGCCTCATCGACGGCTACGCCAACCCCGAACTCAAGAAGCGCGTCATTCAATTCTCCGCGCGCTGGCTCGTGCCCGCCTTCTTCACCCTGCCCGTGTTCCTCCTGTGGTACCTCTACATGGTCCCCACCGAACAACGTGGCCTCCTCAACCTCGGCATCGCCACCATCGGCCAGGGCGTCTTCACACAGGTCACTCGCGCCACCCTCATCACCTTCATGACCTCCGCCACCATCGGCGCCATCGTCTACTTCATGGCCTACCGCAACTCCCGTGACTTCACCTTCGGCCACGCCTGCGCCGTGCTCTTCCTCGCGCTCGCCGCCACCGCCTCCACGGAATTCGCCCGCGAAATGCTCAGGAAACCCTACGTCATCGGCCAGCACATGTACTCCAACGGCATCCGCGTCAAAGGCGACGTCGAACGCTTCAACCGCGACGGCTACCTCGCCACGACCCCCTGGGCCACCGACGCCGAACGCGAGAACTGGTCCCGCATCGACGCGCTTGCTCCCGCACAGCCCGTCGTCCAACCCGCTTCCACCGGCCAGCCGCCCGCGCCCCAGCCCGCGGTCAACCTCAACGACGCCGATCGTCAAGCCATCCTCGCCCGGGGCGAACTCATGTTCCGAGGCCAATGCATGGCCTGCCATACCGTCAACGGCTACCGCTCCATCCGAACCCTGCTCGGCGGCCGCGACCGCGAAGCCGTAGGCAACATCCTCAAGATGCTCCAGGAACACAAAGCAGACTCCCCCTACCACGCCTACATGCCCCAACTAGTAGGCACCGCCCCGGAAATCAACGCCCTCGGCGACTACCTCGCCAACCTCGTCGCTCCTCCCAAACCCGAA
>JAVEWL010000144.1:0-9865 GCA_034004565.1 FCB group bacterium
ACAACGCCGCAAAGCGCGACGCCCATAAGGCACGCGAAAATTACGCGAAATGAGGACATGATGTTCTCCCGTTGGTGATATCGCTGGCAGCGGGAGGATCATACACGACTCGTCGGCGGGCTTACAGCGGAGGGAGAAGCCGCAAAGCGGGAAGTGCTATACTGCGGTTGTATTATTATGAAGAAGGAGAAGGCGGCCATGATAAGCGGCAAGCGCACGTTATTGTCGATTTTCTTCGCTCTGATTCTCTGCATTTCCTTCCAGAGCGCGGCGCAAGACATGTCCCTTCAGAAAATAGGGGAAATATATCAGAAGAAACTCGCGGAAGTAGGCTCCTACCGCATACGGTATCGGGAACACACCGTAGACAAGAGAGCCAGTGCCACGACTCACGACCTTCGCCGTGAATTCCAACTTCTCTTAGGCGATGTCGGCTTTCGGCGCGAAGGGTGGGTTGAGGATAGCAAGGGAGGCGCGCTTATACCATTCCTCATCCAGACGAATGACCCAGAACAATCCCGGTCCTTTTCATTCTCGGCGGACGGCAAATCGGGCTCAGGCAACATGAGGCCGAAGCTTGCGCCCATGGAAGCATATAGCACGAACGCATACACTCCCTTGGGGTTGGCAGGATTGCATGACTCACACTCAGTCGCTCCGGGAGATACCTCCAACTTCATGACCGACATTTGCGCGCTCGCGCATGATACCCGTTCCAGACTCGTTGAAGAACCTGTCGTGCTCGATGGAGAGAAGACGTACGTCATCGAGTGGCCCGCGGGCGCGCCTCAACCTCTTCTGCGGTTCTGGCTGTCCGCAGACAAGAACTTGGCACTTCTCAAATATGAATCCCTTGGGAACAGTCAGGGGAGGGGCTCGCCAGATATACAGGTCGTAAATACAGATTTCACCGAGGTTGCCCCGGGGTTATTCCTGCCGCGCAAGTCGGAGTTCCGCCGTGCCGAATCGGCAGCCTTGCCTTCGCAGGTGATTACACTTGAAGTCATTTCCTATGAACTTGGTGTTCCGGTGAGCGCGGAAGATTGTCGCGTGAGTTTTCCCAATGGTGTCCACGTAGACGATCGGATTGCAGGCATGTCGTACAGGGCAGGTCAGTCACCAACGGTGGAAGAGCGTATCGAGGGTGTCACAAAAAGAATGGCCAAATCCCTTCACAACGCGGTTTCGGGACCTTCTGTAACGGTGTTAAGTGAGCAACAGGCAAGCCTGTGGGGCACGTTGGCATGGGGACTGATCGGGCTTATCTTGCTCTCGATCGTCTCGATAGCGATTGTCCTTGTAAGACACGCGAGGAAGCCTTTGAGGAAGAATGAGTAACCCGCGTCAAGGTGCGAACTCGATCTGTTCCGGGCTTAACACATGCGCCGATCCTGAACCGTCAGCGGGCGTTGGCAGGGCAAAGGCTACGCCGGTTTGCGAATGAATCCGCACGCTTTTTCGCGGATTCAGGCGCAAAACGGCTCATCCCGAAGACGCGGATGGAAACCCATAGCCGTCTAAGCGAAGACAACAACCGCGATCTTGGGTCGATGGAGTGGGTGGAAAAGGACGTTGCGGAGCGGGAAGTGCTACACTGCGGCGATGTTGCGCTTCGATTGCGCGTGAAGAGGTCTTCTTGGGGAGTAAAGATTGAGCTCATGGATACCGTTTCACCCAAGAGACGAAGTGAGATAATGGGGCGTGTCCGAGGAAAGGACACGAAACCGGAAATGACGGTAAGGCGGCTCGTGCATTCATTGGGCTATCGCTACCGATTGCATTCCAGGAAGCTGCCTGGGCACCCCGATCTGGTTTTTTCCTCGAGAAAGAAGGTAATCTTCGTTCACGGATGTTTCTGGCACACCCACAGGGGCTGCAAGAATGCGCGAGTACCGAAATCGCGGCTTGATTTTTGGGTGGCCAAACTTGAGGATACTGTCGCGCGCGACAAACGGAATCGTGCAGGTTTGACGCGGCTTGGCTGGCGCTATCTCGTTGTGTGGGAGTGCCAACTCAAGGATTTGGGCAAGGTTGAAGAGAGAATCCGCAGCTTCTTGGAGAACTAGCGAATGAACTCCGTTGAGTTATTCACAGGCGCCGGCGGGTTGGCCTTGGGCCTGGATCAAGCCGGTTTTTACCACGAAGCCGTTATCGAGTTTAACCAAAACGCCTGTGACACCATCCGCGAGAACCAGGCGCGAAATCATCCGTGCGTGAAGCAGTGGAAACTGATTCAGCAGGACGTCCGGCAATACGACTATCGAGCGATCGCGGGGCCCGTTGACTTGGTGGCGGGCGGCCCTCCCTGCCAGCCCTTCTCCTTGGGCGGCAAGCACAGAGCACACCTTGATAGCCGGGACATGTTTCCCCAAGCGGCCAGGGCGATTCGGGAGCTGAAACCGAGAGCGTTCATTTTCGAGAACGTCAAGGGGCTGAAGCGGCAGTCGTTTGCCAGTTATTTCAGCTACATCATGCTCATGCTCAGTTATCCCGAACTCACGCTTAATGAAGGCGAGACTTGGGAAAGGCATCTTTCCCGGCTTGAGAAACACCACACCAAAGGCGATCACGGCGGCCTTTGCTATCATGCCGTCTCGCGGGTTCTCAATGCGGCGGATTTCGGCGTTCCTCAGAAACGGGAGCGCGTCTTTATCGTCGGTTTTCGTTCCGACGTGGGGCGGCGATGGTCCTTCCCTTCTCCGACACATACCGAAGACGCCTTGCTCATCAGCCAGTGGGTGAGCGGCGAGTATTGGGATCTGCACCGTGTGCCAACAAAGCTACGCCCTTCATTTCCATCCAACATGGCGTCTCGGATTGACAGACTGAAATCCGAGTTGCCGCTTGGGATGGAACGATGGCAGACGATTAGGGATGCGATTGCGGATCTTCCCAAACCCACGGAAAGAGATTCGACGCAATTTCACAATCATAGACTGGTGCCCGGAGCGAGAGTCTATGCCGGGCATACGGGAAGCCCTATCGATCAGCCTGCCAAAACGCTCAAGGCTGGAGTTCACGGCGTTCCGGGTGGAGAGAATGTCATCACCTTTCCCGATGGCAGCTTTCGCTATTTCACCGTGAGGGAATCGGCGCGGTTGCAGCATTTCCCGGATGATTATGTTTTTCACGGCAGTTGGACCGAGTGTATGAGACAGCTCGGCAACGCCGTTCCTGTGGGATTGGCCGCTTTTCTTGCACGAAGCGTTCGTGACGTGTTGGGCAAGACGGAAAAGGTACAACAGAAAGCATCCTAATCGTGCGCCCAAAATTTAAGATGGAGCAGTTTCGGAAGCAACTTGAAGATTTGCTCGAGTACCTTCCCACCGTCGACGAAGTGACGTGTTTGAGTCAGAGCCGAATCAGGACGTTGAGATCGGAAATAGCCGGCGCAATAGCCAAGCTCGAAAGCTATTCGCGGAGCATTGACCCGGTACGGCATCCAGAGAAGATATTCGACCCGTCGGATCCATTCGTGATTGGCGAACTGATCGCCCTCACGCTTCTTGCTCAACCCCGGCAGGGACTGCTCGATCTTGTCCGCTTCTATGGCTCCGGCATCTACGCGGTCTATTATCGAGGCGATTTCGACGCTTACAGTCCCATTCGGGGCACCGACCATCCGATCTATGTCGGAAAAGCCGACCCGAAAGTCTATGAAGCGAGAACCGCCGAGGAGCAAGGCGAGAAACTCTTCGTGCGATTACAGGAGCACTTGAAGAGCGTTCGGGCCGCCGAGAACCTGGATGCCGCGGACTTTGAGTGCCGCTATCTGGTGGTCAAGAGCGCATGGCAAGGAACATCCGAAAGCATCCTGATTCACAAGTTCTGGCCTATTTGGAACAACGAGACGAAGATCTGCTTTGGCTTCGGAAAGCACGGGGACAGTCCCAACACAAGAGCCAACAAGGTCTCGCCGTGGGACACCCTGCATCCGGGCCGGAAATGGGCGACAAGCGAAGGGAACGTCCCGAACCTGAGCGGCACAGACCAAATCCTCGCGCAGATTCAGGACCATTTCAAGAAACACCCGCCGATTCTGAATCCTCAGCAGGCGCTGGCCGAACAAGCATTGACCGAGCAAGACATCATCGAGATTGAATCGATGGAAAAAGAATAGTGCCACGGGGGGGGGTAATAAATGGTTGCTGTCCCTATTTATTTCCCTATTTATTTCCCCTAAATGGTTGCTGTCCCTATTTATTTCCCCTATTTATTTCCCCCTACAAACTGGTGAAAGCATAGGCAATACGGCAAGGACAAGAGGTAGAAAGTGCTTCGTGTGAGAAGTTGGTGCACTTTCTTCGTCGGGAGGAGACGGGCAATGATCAAGTATGTGATTTGTGCGCTGATTCTTGCGGTGCTAGGACTGCTGTTCCTCGGATGCTCGTTCAGAAACAAACACTTTAATCCGCCGATCGATCACGATGCGCCCTACACGCTGCTGGTGCCCCAGGTAGATGATTATGGGCGGTTCTGGAAGGCGGACGAGGCTCAAAAGGCATTGGACGTGGTTTCGGAGGAGTCTCGCGACACGAACGTCTTTGTGCTACTTTTTGCGCACGGCTGGCACCACAACGCGCGACAGGGCGATGAGAATCTGGACTCCTTCAAGATGACCCTTTCGGCCTTGGACGAGCGCCTTAAGGGGAAGATGTATGCCGATTCGCGCAAGTTGCTCACGGGTACCGACAAGTTCAAGGTAGTTGGCATATACGTTGGCTGGCGCGGCCGCTCCATGCCGGGCATCCTCGACTACACGACGATTTGGGGCAGAAAAGAGGCCGCCGAACGCGTGGGGTCGGGAGATCTCCGGGAGTTCATATTGCGACTTCAAAGTATCTACCAGGAGCGCAACAGCGTTGCGAACGGGCCGTTCCTGGGGCTGGTCCTTACGGGACACAGTCTTGGGGGGCAGGTTCTGCTCAAGGCGACAGCAGAAACTATCGAACGGAATCTGATCAAAGAGACGCACGGCCTTGCGAGTATCAATGATTCGGAAAAGATAACCCCGGAATCACCAATCGAGGGGATCGGAGATCTGACCGTCCTGCTGAACCCCGCCTTGGAATCAGGCCAGTTTGAGCGCATCTCCGAACTCAACAGCCGGCTTGTGTGCAAGAATTTCCAAACGCCAGTGATGCTGGTGGTATCGGGCGAAGGGGACGGCGCCCGCCAAATCGCATTTCCGATTTCGCGAGTGGTGACAAATCCGTTTGGCCCAGTATTGAAACCCGAGCAAAGACCTCTGTGGTACAAGGCACTGGGTGAGTACGAACCGCAGAGAACCCATTCGCTGACGGAAACATCAGCGCCGAACAGCCTTACTGAAACAAGTTATCTAGACATAGATACAGTCATGAATACCGACTTCGCCGCGCCAATCACGCTTGGCGCCGGTACACTCAACGGCAAAGCAGTTGCTGGTGGATTTCTAGAGCCACTTGAAAAGGATCGGGGCAAGATTTATAGCCCAATCGTCGTCGCGTACACGAGCAGCAAGCTCATCCAGGGCCATAGCGGCATATTCACCGAGCAGTTCAGCGGGTTTCTTACCGATTACGTAGCCTTTATTGAAGGCAAGAGGATGCTGCTTCGAAGGATTAGAGGGGGCGCCGATGCTCAGGGAGCGGGCTTGTCGGTTAAACCGGCAGCAAGTTTATCTTCCCCTGCGGGAATCAGGGAGAACCATTGAACATGTCCGAGCAATCAAAGAATGGAGTGCATGGTCTGTAAACGTCCGGTGAACCAGGCGTGCAGGTCTTCGATGGCGGGGTGGTAGCGGTCTTGTATGGCTCGGACGGCCTTTTCGAAGGTGTCGAGGTCGTAGGTGTGGGAGAGAAGGTTCCGGTGGTCGAGCATGTCGATCCAGACTTGGCCGTCGCAAATGATTTGCGCCGCGAAGGCTTCCTTGATGACGTTGCGCGGCGTGACGGGATTGACGAGTGTGCCTTCGTGCTCGAGGTAGTCTTTGAGGGTCTTCCAAGCGAGTTCGAGGGCGAATTCGAAACGGTGAACGGTCCCTTCCCGTTCGAGGTCCGATAGGGAATCGATACCCCGCTCGATGGGTTCGCGCAGAAGGACTACGGCACGGTCGAAGTTGTGGAAACGTTGTTTCCAGCGGACATCGGACGTCATACCGTGCTCCTTTGGCCTGGACTCCGCGGTGATCCGGAGATGGACATTGAGTCCCCTCGGTAGAGAATACTATTTCATATCGATCCAGAGCAAAGGACGCATTGGAGATACCCAAGTCGCGCAAGAGGATCCCAAAATCGTGTCGATGGAAAAAGAATGGCGCCTCAGGATTGAGGCGCCATTCGGATACTTCTCTCTGTTAGCCTTTAGCGGCGGCGGGCGAAGGCCCGGCGGTGCGAGCTCTTGCGGGGAGCGGCCTTGGAGCCGCGCTCGTGGAAGAGCGACAGCACGGAGGGCGCGCCTTCGCGTTCGGCGCGGGGCAGGTTTTTGCCCAGCGATTTTTCGATGGCGTAGAGCGCCAGGTGCTCGTCGGGGCAGACGAAGGTGATGGCATCGCCTTCGGCTTCGGCGCGGGCGGTCCGGCCGACACGGTGGACGTAGTCTTCCGAGTTCGGCGGGATGTCGTAGTTGAACACGTGGCTGATGCCGTCGACGTCAAGGCCGCGCGCGGCCACGTCGGTGGCGACGAGGATCGAAAATTTACCGCTGCGGAAGCCCTTCAACGCGAGCTCGCGCTGGCGCTGGGAGCAGTCCCCGTGAATGGTGGTCGCGGGGAAGCCGGCCTTCTTGAGCGTTTGCGCAAGACGGTCGGTGCGGTGCTTCGTGCGCAGGAAGACCAGCGCGGAACCGATCTCCTTTTCCTTGCTCCCCAGGATTTCCATGAGGAGGGAGAGCTTCTCGCCGTGATGCACCGGATAGAGAATCTGGCGCACCTTGTCGACGGGTTTGGCCACCGAACCGACGGTGATGCGTTCGGGGTTGTTCAGCATCTCGCGCGACAGATAGGCGATCTCGTCCGGGAAGGTCGCGGAGGTCATCAAGGTCTGGCGATCCTTGGGGAGCTTGGCCAGGATGCGCTGGAGGTCGGGCATGAAGCCCATGTCCAGCATACGGTCCGCCTCGTCCAGGACGAGGATGGCCAATTCGCCGAGGCGCACGGTGCCGCGGCCAAGGTGATCGAGCAACCGGCCCGGTGTGGCCACGATAACCGTGGACCCCCGGCGCAGTTGTTCGGCTTGCCGGTCGAGGCTCACGCCGCCGTAGATGGCGGTGCTGCGGATGCCCATCGTGCGGCCGAGGTTTTCGATGACCTCGTTGACCTGCACGGCGAGTTCACGCGTGGGCACGAGCACCAGCATCTGGTTGCGTTTCGGGGTGCCTTGGCCCAGGCAGGTAAGGGACGGCAGCGCAAACGCCAGCGTCTTGCCGGTGCCGGTCTGGGCGATGGCCACCAGGTCCCGGCCCGTCAGCGCCACGGGGATGGTCTGCTCCTGGACGGGGGTGGGTTCGGTGATTTGCTGCTTATCGAGGGTTTTCAATAGGCGCGGATCGAGTTCGTAATCGGTAAAGGACATGGTTCTCCAGTGTCTTTTTGATTTCTAAAGCCTGGCAGGGCGCATGAGCGGACGGCGGTAACGGATAACGGATCCGTTCGCGCCCGTGCAGGCGGTAACTGAAGGGCGAATCCGCGCATGAAGAGCGGACCGCATCAGGAGCTGGGCCTTGAAATCGGGACGTATCCCTAATGTGCCAATGTGGCAGTTCCGGTGTATTATAGCCTGAATGGCCCCGGTAGTGTCAAATTCACAGAAATGTCCACCCTGATGCCATTCGAAGTGCCCGCAGAACGCCTCGTATATGTAACGCGCCGCCGCTCCCTTCTGTTCCCCAATCACAAATAGGGCAAGAATCGGCGCCGCGGGACAGGCATCCCGCGGCGCCGGCGGAGTAAGAATGGGCTTGCTTATGGCTTAGCCAATGGCGCGACCCAGGAACCCGCAGAGCTTGGTGACGGGAAGGGTGTCTTCCATGGGGTACTTCAGGAATTCGACATGGCCGTCCAGATAAAGAACGTTGCAGCCGCCGGGCACGTGCGAGAAGTCTTCCGCGTCGTCGTTAATCTGGTCCCACATGACGGGGACCGTGCTCTGCGCCAAGTTGGCGCTGCTTACGTTGTTAACGTCGGTGATCAGGAAGCGTTCGATGCCGTCCTTAATTCGGAAGATGAAGTCGCCGCCGGCGTTGCCCTGGAGTACCGGCAGGGCCAGCCCCGCGGCGGCAAAGTCTGACGCAAAGTAACCGTCGAAGAGCATTTGCAGGCCCGCCGCACCGCCGAAAGCCTCGTCGTTCAGATCGAAGGTCTTGTCGGCGTGCGACGGATCGTTCGCCGCATCGGTCATGTCCATGAGCAGCGCGCAGACCAGCATGGTGGCGAATTCATTATTGTTCTTCGCCATCCAGCCGTAATACATGTAGGACCGATCATCGAAGTTACGGGCGTCGAGTTCACCCGTCGTGATATTACACCAGCGGCCGCCGGGAACCGTGAGGTAATCCGCCGGATCCTGGTTTCCGGACGGGCAGAAATAGATGTTCATGTCGGAAAGGTATTCGGGGTAGTACGACGGACCGAACGGCGCCGCGAGGTATCCCTCGCCGGGGGTGGCGGTATTGGTTTTCTCGTTTTCGGTGCCGATGCGCGGATACATGCCCTTGGCTTCGCCGGCGTACATCTTGAAGACGACGCCGAATTGCTTCAGGTTGTTCTGGCAGGCGGCACGGTTGGCGGCTTCGCGGGCGCGCGAAAGCGCCGGCAGCAGGATGGCGGCAAGGATACCAATGATAGCGATGACAACCAGCAGTTCGATGAGGGTGAAGCCTTTTGTCTTCATAGTTGGATTATTCCTGTGTCGGAGCCCTAGTTCCCCAAGAACCCACAAAGTACGCGGCTATGGATCCGTCCCAAAGTCGGATCCGCACCGATAATGCCCAACTAAAACCCGAAAAGCTGGCGTCAGATTGCCCCATGCCACACCTAATCTTACTGCCGAATGGACCAAACCGTCAACAAAATTATGAATAAGCATCTAATTAGCGATTAACTTACTGAAGAATCGGGAGAAGCGCACTCATCTGGATAGGATAAAGGGCGGTCGTTGGCTCGGCCTTGGGCAAATCAGGACGGAATGCACCGGTGTTGCTCGCCCCAGGCGAATACCGAATGATCCGAGCACTC
Source organism: FCB group bacterium (assembly GCA_034004565.1). Lineage (GTDB taxonomy): Bacteria > Hydrogenedentota > Hydrogenedentia > Hydrogenedentales > SLHB01 > JAVEWL01. The sequence goes on from JAVEWL010000144.1 coordinate 9,215, forward strand.
AATCCCGAATTGCACTGCACACCGAACTGTTTGAAATTCAAGGATTTACGGGAGCGCCAGGAATTACAGGGGGCCAAGGGATCGCAAGGTTAACCATAACTACCGCGCACCATCGTCCAGGGAATCCGCTCAGTCGATGAGGCGGCTCAAGACCGCGCTCACTTTTGTGACTGGGTAGTGCCATGGGGACTTCCTAAACTCCACGTGGCCGTCCAAGAAGAGGACATTGCAGCCTGCAGGCACATGTGAGAAACCCTCGGGTTTGTCACTAACCCGGTCCCACATTACCATCAGACAGCTCTGGGCGATTCCTGATGCAGTATCACCGACGTTGGTTATGACGAAACGTTCAAGACCTTTCTTCATTCGATAAATACTTGATCCGTCCGAATATACGAAGCCATCCCCATTGCCTTTGAGCGCCGGAAGAGAGATGCCCGCAGCCGCCAGTTGAGCCCCCACGACGGCATTGAATCTTGCATGCAACGCTAGAGCTCCGCCAAAGTCCTCCAAGTTGAGGTCATTGTCAGCCGTCTGCGGGTTATTCTTGGGGTCGATTTCGTCTTTGAGAAAAAGGCTGGCAACTATGGCGGCGAAATGCTCATCTTCCGATGCGGCCCATCCAAGATACGTATAGCAGCAGATCGGAAT
>JAVEWL010000145.1:0-9848 GCA_034004565.1 FCB group bacterium
TACGAAGGTGCAGACGGATCAGTGTTGCGAAGTGAACGGACGTTTCCACCCGGCCAGCGCGCCGGACTACCTGCCGCTGGCGCAATTGCACGACCTGCAACTGGGCCGTCTTCGCGACACGGTGGCCCTGGCGTACGACAACGTCCAGCTCTACCGCGAACGCATGGACGCGCTCGAGGTTAAGCCCGCCGATATCCGTGCGCTGGAAGACATCCGCCGCCTGCCGTTTACGGTCAAGACCGACCTGCGCGACACCTATCCCTTCGGCCTGTTCGCGCGGCCCATGGGCGAGATCGTCCGTGTGCACGCCTCCAGCGGCACCACCGGCAAGCCCATCGTCGTCGCCTACACCCAGGAAGACGTCAACGTGTGGAGCAACGCCATGGTGCGCGCATTCGCGTCCTGCGGCATCCACAGCGGCGACATCATCCAGAACGCCTACGGCTACGGCCTGTTCACCGGCGGTCTCGGCGCGCACTACGGCGCGGAAGCCCTCGGCGCCACGGTTATCCCCATCTCCGGCGGCAACACCGACCGCCAGATCATGGTCATGAAGGATTTCAAGGTCAGCGCCATCTGCTGCACCCCGAGCTATTTCCTGCACCTCATCGAGCGGGCCAACGAACTGGGCGTCGACATGCACGACCTGCCCCTGCGCGCGGGCATCTTCGGCGCCGAACCCTGGACCGACGCGATGCGCCTGCGCATCGAGGCCGATTCGGGCATCAAGGCCTATGACATATACGGGCTGTCGGAGATCGTCGGTCCGGGCGTCGGCATCGAATGCTCGGCGCAGCACGGCCTCCACATTTTCGAAGACTACTTCTACCCCGAGATCATCGACCCGGTCACCTGCGAACCCTTGTCCGATGGGCAGGAAGGCGAACTGGTCCTGACGACGCTCTGCAAGAAGGCCATGCCGATGATCCGCTACCGCACGCGCGACATCACCACGATCCTCGCAGAGCCCTGCTCCTGCGGGCGCACCATCAGACGTATCCGCCGCATCGGCCGCCGCAGCGACGATATGTTCATCATCCGCGGCGTGAACGTCTTCCCGTCGCAGATCGAAACCGCGCTCCTGGCCGTCGAAGGCACGCTTCCGCACTATCAGATCATCCTGACCCGCGACGGCGGCCTCGACGAGATCGAAGTCCAGATCGAAGTCACCTCGGCCTTCTTCACCGACACGATCCGCGCCCTCGAAGACCTCCAGGCCAAGCTCAGCCACTCCATCGAGCGCACCATCGGCATTCGAGCCAAAGTGCGCCTCGTGGAACCCAACACGATTCAACGCAGCGAAGGCAAAGCAAAACGCGTCACCGACAAACGCAACATGTAGCAATTTTCGATTTCAGATTTTCGATTTTGCCAATTGCCATTTGCCAATTGCTATTTGCGAACTGCAGAGCGGGGAGAGAGAAATGAAACTGAAGCAACTGTCGCTGTTCATCGAGAACCGGCCGGGGCACATGACCACGCCGTTCCAGGCACTCCTGGATTCCGGCGTCAACATCCTCACGCTGTCGCTGGCGGATACGCAGCAGTTCGGTATCCTGCGGCTTATCGTGAACGACTGGGAAGCCGGCAAGAAAGCCCTCGAAGCCGCCGGCTGCGTCGTGAACGTCACGGAAGTCGTGGCGATCGAAGTCGAGGATCGGCCCGGCGGTCTCTACGAGATCCTGTCGCTTATCGACAAGGACAAGATCAACGTCGAATACATGTACGCCTTTACGTTCGGCCGCAACGGCAAGGCCGCGCTCATCTTCCGTTTCGAAGACCCGGACCAGGCGATTCGCCTGCTTCAGGAGAACGGAATCAACGTCATCGGCAGCGTCGATCTTTACAGCAGGACCAGTTCCTGAGCGCTGCCTTCGGACGCACCCAGGCTCTCCAGGATGACCGTCCTGGGCAGCATGAATTGGAGGCCGCGACGGGCGGCCGTACCTCGCGACGCCAGGGGACAAACGGGCGTCGGACGGAGTGGGAGAAATGGGTCTAGACTCACCCTCGCGCGCGGGAGCGTGCGGCAAGAACGACGAGCAATTCGCGGCGGAGAACCGCATCTGGGATGAAGGAGAAGTGCTCTCGCGCGGGGACCTCGCCGCCCTGCAGGTCTCGCGCTTGCGCGAAACTGTCGCCCGAGTGGCGAACGTGCCCTTCTACAAAGAAATCTTCGCGCGCGAAGGCATCACCCCCGATACCATCCAGTCGGTCGACGACATCCGCCGCCTGCCGTTCACGACCAAGGAAGACCTGCGGCAAGGCTATCCGCTAGACTTTCTGTGCGTGCCGCGCGCCGAGATGGCGCGTATCCACGGTTCCTCCGGCACGACGGGCCGCCCAACGCTCGTCGCCTATACGGCCGATGACATCAAGACCTGGACCAACCTCTGCGCGCGGTTCCTCTACGCCGGCGGGTTGCGCTCGCACCATCTCGTGCACATCGCCTTCGGTTACGGCCTGTTCACCGGCGGTTTTGGCCTGCACTACGGCGTCGAACGCGTCGGCGCGGCCGTGGTTCCCGCCGCCTCCGGCAACACCCCGCGTCACATCATGCTCATCCAGGATCTCAGCGCCGAGGTCCTCGTCTGTACGCCCAGCTACGCGCTCAACATCGCCGAAGTCGCGCGCGAACAAGGCGTCGATCCTCGGTCTCTTCCCTTGAAATACGCCCACTTCGGCGGCGAGCCCTGGACCGAAGACATGCGCCTCCAAATCGAAGAGGAACTCGGGATCCTCGCGTTCAACAACTACGGCCTGAGCGAAGTCATCGGGCCGGGCGTCAGCGGCGAGTGCATGGCCCGCGAAGGCATGCACATCCAGGAAGACCATTTCATCGTCGAATGCATCAACCCCGAAACCCTCGAGCCTGCCGCCTACGGCGAATACGGCGAACTGGTATTCACCGCCATCACGAAACAGGCCATGCCGCTGCTGCGCTACCGCACGCGCGACATCGCCGCGCTCGACTACTGCCCCTGCCGCTGCGGCCGCACCACGGTACGCATGAGCCGCGTCGTGGGCCGCACCGACGACATGATGATCATCCGCGGCGTGAACGTGTTCCCCTCGCAGATTGAGGAAGCCCTCCTGCGCGTCGAAGGCACGGCGCCCCACTACCAGATCGTCGTGGAGCGCCCCGGCACCCTCGACGAGATCACCGTCCGCGTCGAAATGCGCCCGCAGGATTTCTCGGACAAGATGAAGCATATGCACGCCCTGCGCGAGCGCATCGACCGCGAAATCCACACCGTTACCGGCATCCGCGTAACGGTGGAACTGGTCGAGCCGCAGACCATCGAGCGCTCCCAAGGCAAGGCCAAGCGCGTAATCGACAACCGACACCTGGCCTGAGAAAAGATCCTGAACGAATTGTGAATTACGTAACACTTTAGCCGAATGCCGGGGAGCTTTTGTCCGTGTGCCACCCACACGCCACGCTCCTTCGTCACGCGGTTTGAAGGTGGCACACGGACAAAAGCTCCCCGGCATTCGGCTAAAGTGTTACTGAATTACGAATGAATGCCGCCTCAAGGTCCTCTGCGCACCGGTTCAAGCGGCGAGATCCGCGCGACTTCAGGCGCACGCACAGCGAATACTCCGCTACCCGCGCCGGAAGGTATACAGCACAATCAGCCTCTTTGGGAGCGGGGAGCCGTTAGGGGTCAAGGAGACGATCCCGGGCATCCGACAGATGCCCGCTTTGACCCGAAACGTTCATCCCGCGGCGGAGGCCGGTCTCAGCTCAAAGCAAGCCGCCTCTTCGGAATTGCGAACGTAGAGCTTCCCGTTCACGATCACCGGATGGTTCCACGTCTTCCCGCGCAGCGCCTTGAAGCGAGCCCGCTCATTAAACCGTTCCGAAGTCGCTTCGATGAGCACCACGTCTCCCGCTTCGCTCAAAACCAACAGCGCGTCCATGTTCGCCACCAGCAGAACCTGGCCGTCGTAGCGATGGCCTTCCCACTTGCGTTCCCCGGTCTCGATATCGATGCACGCGAACCGGCTGCCGTCAAACCCGTAGCAGTACCCCTTGTGGAGCACGTAATCGTTGAAATACGGCCGGAACTTCTTCGTGGTCCATACCGTCCCCACGTCCCAGGCCTCGTCCTTCTTCTCGACGCGCAGCAACCGTGACCCCGACGTGCCCGTTGCGCCAAACATGACCCGGCGATCGTCCACAAGGAGCGGCTGAGTGCAGCGCGGATTGGTCGGAATCTTCCACTCATGCTCCCACAACGATGCCCCGGTGTCCGGCGCAAGGGACTGCATGCCGCCGTTGGTCACCATCAGCACTTGCGGCACTCCCGCAAGGACGGCGAAGTGGGGGGAACTGTACGTGGTGGTGCCGTGCCCAGCCATCCAGGCCACGTCGCCCGAGGCCCGCTTGTACGCGACCGCTCCCTTGCCTTCATCGCCGCACGCAAACACAATCACAAGGTCGCCCACCACCAGCGATGAGCTCGAGAACCCAAACCCCGGCACGTCCGCGCCGGCGTCTTCCGCCAGGCTCCGTTTCCAGACCGTCGCGCCCGTCGCGGCCTCCAGGCACTGCACGATCCCCGTGGCGCCCTGCGTATACAGCCGGCCCTCGAAAAACGTAGGCGTGGCCCGGGGGCCCAGCCCCATCTTGTCCTCATAGCGGGCCGTCACACGATTGGCCCATACCGGTTCTCCGGTTGCGGCCAGGTAGCACACCACCGCCTCGTCGCTGCCGCGTTGCTCCTGCGTGAACAAGTAATCCCCCACCGCGGCGAAGGACGACCACGCCGGGCCGATCTTCCTGCGCCATACCTCGCGCGGAGGTGTGGTCCAATCCGAATGGAACGTTGTCCCCACGACCCGGCCGTCGCGCTGCGCTCCGCGAAACGCCGGCCAATCTGCAGCTCCCGCCTGGGCCGGCAACGATGCGGTCTTCTGAACATCAATACCGGGCAGCGCCTCGGAACGCTCGATGGCCGTCGGCGACCAGCGCCACGAAACGACCGGCGCGAGTCCCCCAGACACCGTATCCACGCGCAGCGCCGCGAAAACGGACGCGCACACCATCATATACACCAGGGCCACCCAGCGTTGACGGCGCCATACCATCCGCTGCGTCAGGATCAGCACCGCCACCGCGCCAACCGTCATCGCCGGTATGGCGTACGCCAGCAGCATTCCGTCCCAGGATTCCTGAAAACAGTAGAGGAGACCCAGGGCCGAGGCGGGCAGCACAAATCCCAGCACGCGGTCCAGCACCGGCACCCGGCTCGCCGCCAGCCACCAGATGCCAAGCAGCACCGCCGCCCCCAGCGGCACAAGAATCAATCCGATGAAGTTCTGAATGTTGGTCGTGCCCAGCAACGACATGCCGAGTGCGACAAGAAGATAGGCGACAACAATTACGGCGCCCGGCCAGATACGCGGGCGTGCGAGCGAAACCGGTGACTCGGGCATCGTGGACCCCTCTTTGTTAGCCATTCTGCCGACGGGTCCACACCCGGAGAAGTATCCCGCACAGCGCAATATAAGACCCATTCAATCTTGAGACTCCCTGGAAAGCCTCAAGTTTCATCCGCCCAATCGTCGCTACTGTTTGCGCTGGTAATAGTCGGGATAAAGCGTCTGGGCGCAGTCCGGGCAGATGCCGTGTGAGAACTGCGCCTCGGTGTGCTTCGAAATATAGGCTTCCACCTGCTCCCAGTATCCGCCGTCGTCGCGAATTTTCTTACACTTGGCGCAGATCGGCACGATCCCGCTCAAACTCTGAATCTGTTCGGCCGCGCTGCGAAGCTCTTCGATGGTATTCTTCAACTCTGCCTCGGCCAGCTTCCGCTCCGTAATGTCGAGCATGACCGTGAGGAAATGACTGTGCCCGTGGCTCTCGATGACTTCGCCTGCGAACAAGCCCTGACGGATGCGGCCGTCCCGCGTTCGCACGCTCAATTCCACGTCGCGGACCCGCCCGTAGGTCGACAGCAGGTTCTTTACCCGCGCGTAATCCTCCGGATTATCAAAGAGACCCAGGTCCTCGGCCGTCTTGCCCATGACCTTGTCGATGGAATAGCCGAGGTTGTACAGAAACGCATCGTTTACGTCGGTGAACCTCCCCTCCGGCATGCTGCTCACCGCCATCAGCGCGGGATTCATCCGGAAAAGGCTATCGAACTTGTGCAGCGCCTCCTGTTCCTTGCTCAGGTCTTTGGACATGCCGAACAGGCACGGGGACCCGCTCCAACTGCCGAACCATGTCCGCGATTCCACGGGAATCACCACGCCTTCCTTGGTCGCCAGGGGCAGTGCGCACGTGTTCCCCTTTCCTTCCAACATCGCCGCAAGGATCTTCGCCGCCGGTTCCCGCGCCCATGCCACATGCAGATCGATAATGTGCATCCCTTTGAGCTCTTCAGCGCTGTAGCCAAGCTTCTTCGACGCGGCGCTGTTGGCATAGAGGATTCGTCCCTCAAGGTCACCCACCAGAAAGATGTCGCCGATCGTCTCAAAGAACGTGCGGTGATTTTCTTCACTTTCCTGCAAGATGGTATCAATGCGCTTCCTGTTCAGCGCATTGGCGAGAATATTCGAAACCATGTTGATCAGCGCAATGCTGGCTTCCGGCCAGAAGCGTTCGCGCCGAACGGAATCAAATCCCAGGAAGCCAATCAGGTGCTCCCCCACATGCATCGGAACCACCAGCAGCGACTGAATTGACTGTTCCTCCAAGTGCCCACGCTCGACTGCGGCTTCCTCCGGCATGTCGGACACGCGCTCAATATTGATGACTTCCCTGCCCTCGAGCTGCGCCATCCACCAGGGCATGCCCTCGGTGGCCAGATGCTGAAGATTATCCTTCTGCGGTTCAATACCGTCCGCACACCACTCGTGTGTATTGGTCGTGAATAGCCGCGACTCATCGAACAGAAACACGTAGCAGCGATCAACCGATTCAAGGGCGCCGATAACCCCCACCGCATGTTGAATCCCGGCGTCCACCGCGTTCGGCGCGATGTCGATGAACGAGTTCGACACCGAAAGCATCGTTCGAAGAAGCCGCCCCTGATAGTCGCGCACCTCGTCCGCTTCTTTGCGCGCCGTGATGTCCATGTGCGTGCCGAACATCACCAGAGGACGTCCGTCTATGGAATAGGTGACAACCCGTCCCCGGTCGTGCACCCAGACCCAGCCCCCATCCTTGTGCCGCATCCGGCATTCACAGTCGTAAAAGGGCAACTCGCCGGCCAGATGCCGTTCCAACAGCCGCTTCGCGCGTTCCAGATCTTCGGGATGTGCAAGCGACTCCCAGGTCTTGAAGCTTGTCGGACCCAGTTCCGCCAAGGTATATCCGATGATCGCGGCCCAGCGTTCGTTGAAGACCGTCACATTCGTCTGGATGTTCCATTCCCAGGTGCCGGTGTGGGTGCCCTGCAGGATGCTGTCCAGACGCCAGCGCTCATGGTCCACGCGCTGCTCCGTGTTCACGCGTTCCGAGATGTCCACGCCACAGCACATCAGGTAGCCCAACGGCTCCCCATCCGGTCCGAACTGCGGCGCCTTCTCAATCGAGAGCAGGCGCGGTTCGCCCGTACGGTCCATCACCCACTCTTCCGAATGCACCGTGCGGCCGCTCTCGAACGCTTCGCGGTTCGACACCTTGCAGGTTCCCGCCGTTTCCTCCGACAGCACATCGGCAATTCTCTGGAACTCGATGTGCTCCTTCGAAATACCCAGGAACTCCGCATGCTGCAGGTTCACGCTACCGTAGGTCTCAACGTCGTAGATGGACCAGATTTGGGCGGGGATATTGTCCAGTGCGCGAAATCGCTCCTGAATCCGGGCCTTGAGAGGATTAGGAACAGCTTCTAGCTTCATTGGCATAGGTCCTGCACATTCAGTCGGGAAACCGCCCCGCTTTGGCGATTCCAATCTCTGGCGGGCCAATAGGTTCAGCACAGCGCTATACTCTGGACACGATTGAGATTGAACACGAAAGCGTGAAGCACGGGAAGAGCAAGGACTGCGTTTTCGCTTCAAGATGCCCAACCGCTTACATAAGCCCATCAAATTATGCCCTATACAGGGAAGAAGGTCAAGGGGAGATCGACTTTTGCGGGTTATGCGGTATTGCGCTGCGAGAGTGACGGTAGTCCAACTTTGTTGTTTCAGAATGGTTTACAATTCCTGCCGCAGGCCGTGCCCCTAAACGGCCTTGCCCATGACCCGTGCTGTCCGCACAGGGGTGCGCTTCGTGGGAACCGTAGGCCTTCCCTCATTTGGTCGCCCCCGCGGCCATGCCTCTTCCGAATCAAAAAGCCTTGCACGAACATCAGAGAGAGCCTTGCCCGTCATGCCATTGTTTTCAACCTTTTCTCGAGGGAGATTTATCGATCGAATTTCAGTACTATGCCATCATGAGGATAGGCGGTCTTGCGCGCTCGCCAGACCGGGCTACTCGGTCACGAAAGGGGAGGAACGAATACAGTTGGTTGACGCGGGGGGCGGCACGGCGATAACCAGTGCCTTTGATGAGTCGTCTTGCAGTACGGCGGCAAACGCAACGGGAGAGAGGGGAAGCTCCGATGACCACGCAATTTGGAACTCTGGACTGGATTATCCTGGGAACGTACTTTGTCTTGGTGGCCTCGATCGGACCACTGTTCGCCCGTCGCAACAAGTCCACCGAGAGTTTCTTCGTCGGTAACAGGCAATTCCCCGCATGGCTGCTTGGCCTCGCCATGTTCGCCACGTCCATCAGCTCCATCACGGTGGTCGCTTTCCCGGCCGACGCCTACAAGGCCGCCTACCTGCGCTGGCTGCCCACCCTGATGCTGCCCTTCGGGATCTACATCGGCTGGCGCTTCTTCCTGCCGTTCTACCGCCGCAACAAATGCACTTCGGCCTACGAGTACCTCGAAGCCCGCTTCGGCAACGGCGTACGCACCTACATCTCGGTCATGTTCGTCATCGGCCAGGTCCTGCGCATCGCCACTATTCTGTACCTGGTATCGCTCGTGTTCCAGCAAATGACCGGACAGCCCCCGTACGTCTGCATCTTTATCGGCGGCCTCGTCATCGCCACCTACACTGTGTTGGGCGGCGTGAGCGCCATCGTCTGGGCTCAATTCTTTCAGGCCTTCCTGCTGTGGTTTGGCGCCATCACCTGCTTCATCGTCATCATTCGAGGGGTCGACGGCGGTCTGGGCGAAGTGTTCAGAACCGGCTGGGCCGACGCCAAATTCTCGATGGGCGATTTCAACACTACCACGAAACAGATCGAACCCTCGAAGTGGTTTTCCATCTGGGACAAAGCCATCATCATGATGCTGCTCAACGGCTGGGCGGCGTGGATCTACGAATACAGCGCCAACCAGAACGTTATCCAGAAGTACGTGTCGGCGAAGAACCCGAAAGAGGCCTTCAAAGCGATCTGGATTTGCTGTGCATGCAGCGTCCCGACCTGGGCCTTCTTCATGCTGATGGGCACGGCCCTGTATGTGTTCTTCAAACAAAACCCCGATACGACGGCCGAAGCCATCCGCCTCGGTACCGACGGGATGAAGGCCGAAGCAATCCTGCCGTACTTCGCCGTGAAGATGATCCCCACCGGACTCGCGGGAATCGTGATTGCCGGCATCCTGGCCGCGGCCATGTCCGCGTCCTCCGCGAGCATCAGCGGCATATCCGCCGTCTTCATCACAGACATCTACCGCCGCCACATGGTGAAGGCGGGGACCGAGATGCACTATGTGACCGCCGCCCGGCTCGTCTCGGCGCTGTCGTGCCTGCTCATGATGGGCGGCGCGTTCATGTTCTACAGGCTCAGCGATCTGACACTTCAAGACTTGGGCACGAAGCTTGGCTCCGTC
>JAVEWL010000146.1:0-9840 GCA_034004565.1 FCB group bacterium
ACCGTATGCGTCTGTTGGCTCGGCCGGGGAACGCGTTCCTCAGCAGTTGCGGGAGGCGTACGCGGCGCTGAGCGTTCTGGCCGATCGTCCGCTGTTGGGCGTGGGCCTGGGCAACTACCAGGCTCGTATCGGCGAGTATTACCAGGGCATGCCCAAGGACAACAGCATGACGCCCGGCACCGGCGTCGGGTATGGCATCCTCGCCGCTTCCGTGGGAATGGTTGGGCTGGCCGCATACCTCGAATGGCTTCGCCGCCTATGGCACGCCGCGGCCGGGACGCGGTTGAAGATTCCACTGCTGGTGCTGGCGGGAGCGGGTTTCGTTACGCCCATCTTTGTCGGGCCGGTATTACTTCCGATGGCGCTGATCGGCGGCCTGGTTATCTCGCGTCCGGCTTACTGGGGAGGGGCGAAACGTATGCCCTCCGCGTTCGGTGGCGCGGCGGCGGTCGCCATCATGCTTGCGCTGTGCGTGCGGCCCGTGCCGGGGGACGCGTTCACGTTCGTCTGGGAAGCCGAGGGTTTTGCGGAGATCCAGGCGCCCATGCGCATCCGAGTTGGCGAAGTGGAAGCCAGCGCGGGAAAAGCCATTGAATTGCCGCTTGGCTGTGGACAGGGCTGGCGCGGCAAAGGGGGCGGACGTGTCACGTACCGCGTAGACGTGCCTCGCGCGGGCCAATACCGTCTCTGGGCGCGCGCCCTGTGGAAGGACGGATGCACCAACGCCGTGTTCCTATCCGCGAACGACGGCCCTCGCTTCGTATTCGGCAACGACGCCGTCTTCAATAGCTGGCACTGGGTGAAGGGGCAGCAGCTTACCCTCGATAAGGGGCTCAATTACCTTGTCTTTGCCAACCACAGCGACGGCATCGCCCTCGACAAGTTCATCTTGACCGACGATCCGTTTTACGTGCCGGAAGGATTGGGCGAGGATATCAGCAGGTTCTTTGACGGCTTTGCCGGGTGTGACGCGGACAATACCGGCAGTTGGGAGTTTTTGTCGGGGCGCTGGCGGGTGCTGCGTGGCGCGGGGGAGGGGGCCGGCGGCGCAAACGACTGCCTGGCGCAGTGGGATTCGCAGGGCGGAACGGCGCTGGGCGGATTTCCGGCCTGGCACGATTACGACGCGAAAGTCAGAGTGATGCTGCCGAGCGCCGGCAGCATCGGGCTGGCGGTATTCCGGCAGGCCGACGGATCGGGTCTGCGGTTCGAGTGCGAGGTGAGGAAGGATGGCGCGTACTTTCGCCTGCTGGGCCGAGAAGGACCCTTGGCGGAAGTTTCATCGCCGGGGAATCATGTGGATCGCTGGATTGAGCTCGCGTTGCGCTTTGAGCGGGACGACGTCGCTGGACTTGTCGATGGACGGCCGCTCCTGCGCGCCTCGTACGACGGCCCGCGTACCGGTCAGATTGCCCTTTTCAGCAAGGGCTCGCCGGGGGCCTATTTCGACAATGTTGATGTCACTTTCAGGAGATAGCCATGCGCGTGTTATTGCTGTGCGCGGTCGCCCTGGCGAGCCTGCGCGCCGAAGCCCTGCCCCGGCGCATCGTGGCCGTGGAATGGCTGCCGCTGGGCCTGCACGGCGACGTTCTGGACGCGTTGGGCGCCGCCGCCGACGTCAAAATCGAGCGTGAGAGCGCCCTGGGCGACGCGGCCGAACTGGACACGCTTGTCGCGAAGGTGAACTCGTCGCCGCCCGCTTTCGTTGTGGGCTTCGGCAATCGGGTATGCGAGGAACTGGCCGTAAAGTGTCCGGGCGTGCCGCTGCTGGCCGTGGTTGGCGGACCGGCGGCGTGGTGCGTGAAGGCCGAGTCGCCGCGAACGGCGCCGGCCCTCGTGTTTGTGACCGAACCCGAGGCCGGGCAGGTGTTGGCGGTCGCAGGCAGGCTGTTGTCCACGCTGGATACGATGGCGATTCTATATACGGAAGGATATGGGGCAAACGATGCGCTGGCCGATGCGCTTGAACGGGATCCGGCGCGCGGAGAGCGCAAGGTTGTTCGCCTGACGGTCCCTCCGGGCAACTGCCGAACCGACTCCGATTTCGAGAAGGCGCTCGATGACTTGCCCAAAGAGCATGGAGTGACGCTGTTATACGTGCCGGACGACCCGAATTGCTCGCGTTTCGGGGACGTCATCTGCCGTCTGGCGGCGGAACGAAACTTGGTGACACTGGGAAGCGAGGCTATTGAGGGCAAGGGGTGCGCGGCGGCGCTGGTGTTGAATATTGGTGCCGTGGCAAAGGAAGGTGCGGCGTGGATGCGGCGCTGCTACGGGGCGCCGTCGACGGTGGAGGTTCGGCATGCGCCCTATCTTGTGGTGCTGGACGAGGCTGTGCTGGCCGCACAAGGATTGACGGTGAAGCCGTGGGATGAAGAGGTTGCTTCGCCGCGCTCGCAATGAGCTGGGGGCCGCGTTGGGCGGGGGAGGCAGCGATGGGCCGTGTGCAAATTTCCGCGGAAGCCCTCACCCCGCCCCTCTCCCAGGGGGAGAGGGAGCCCGGTGTGGGCGAGGGCCGCATCATTGGGTAAGAAACCAAGCGCTACACCCGGCTGGAGTCTTGTTCCCTCTCCCTGGGGAGAGGGGTAGGGTGAGGGGAGCCCAAAGCGCCTTGCTGTCCTTGCACTCGTTGCAGTCTTTTGCCCACCCACACCCCCAAGCCATGAAGCCGGCTTGGAGGTGCCACAAAGCCATGAAGCCGGCTTGGAGGTGCCACAAAGCCATGAAGCAGGACTTGGGGTGCCACGGCTTTCTTGAGGCAACAGACTGAAGGCTGGGGTGGCGCGTCAGCGTTTGCGGCGGTCGATCAGGTAGGCGGAGCCTGGCATCTTCTTGGCGAAAGACTTGACATCGGCGACGCGCGCGGAAAGCTCGCCGATGTGTTGCACGGGGGTGATGGCGGTATCGATCACGCCGATCGAGCAGGTCATGATGGGGAAGGTCTGCTCGTCGCCCTTTCGGGTTACGGAAGCGATTCCGCCGCGTTCGAGGTCTTCGGGATCGTAGAAGTTGACGATGATTTGGCCGAAGTCTTGCAGGAAGCGCTGACAAATGGTCTCGGCCCACTCGGAGGGAACGATGAAGATGAAATCGTCGCCGCCGATGTGGCCGACGTGGGTATCGGCGCAGCCCAGCGACTCGACCGTGTTGAGCAGAAGCCGCGCGGTCATGCGGATCACCTCGTCTCCTCGGGCGAATCCGTATCGATCGTTGAACGGTTTGAAGGAGTCGAGATCGGCATGGGCCAGGGCAAACGGGATGTGCGCGTGAATGCGTTGCTCGGCGGCGTGCATGATGGAGGGGTTGCCGGGCAGGCCTGTCAGCGGGTTGGCGTGAACGTCGCGCTGAATCCGCGCGATCGACAGCTTGACCCGGGAGACGAGGTCGAGTTCGTCAACGGGTTCCACGAGGTAGTCGTCCGCGGGCAGGCAATACCAGTCGACGTGCTCGAGGTCGTCCTTGTCCACCAGCACCACGATGGGAAGGTGGCCGTATATCGTGTCGGATTTCATTCCGGGCAGGACGGTTCCGTTTGGCGATGCGGCGAGGTTTTCCCGCACAATCATGCAGCGTGGCGGGCGGGCGCAGATGGCCTCGATGGCCTCCTTGCCGTTGTTTGCGGTGGCCACGTCGAAGCCGGCGCGCCGGAGGAGGTCGTTCAGCCTTTCGCGCCGCACCGGATCGGGATGCACGAGCAGGATGGTTTCTTGATCGGCGGCCGGTTGCACCTCAGACTCCCGAGAAGATGGCGGCGCCGGCGGAATACTCCTCGTCGGCGTCCGCGATGATCGTGTCCAACTGGGAGAAGGACAACTTCAGACTCTGGAAGGCCTCCTGGTTCAGGACGGGCATGTTCATATCGCCGGGAAACCCATAGCCCATGCCGCGGGCGAGGATGTCGGCCAGGTGAACGATGGCCGTGACGTCGCGGCTCTTGACCGCCGCGGTTGGATCGTGATGGAACTGTAGCGGTTCGGCCAGGCGCGGGGGGAAGCACCAATGCTGCGACAGGCGACCGCCGATGGTGGCATGGTCCACACCGAGGATTTCCTGTTCGGCGAGTCCGATATAGATGCCGCCGTTTTTGGCCGAGTCGAGGGCGACCTCGTATTCCTCGGGGGCCACGTGGGCGAGCACCACCTTGCCCAGGTCGTGCAAGAGGCCCGCAATCATGACTTCTTCGGCGTCCGGCAGGCCCAATTCCCTGGCGATGCGCCGGCTCAACACCGCGCAGCCGAGGCTGTGCTCCCACAGGGCGCGGTTGCGTTCGTTCATCATTTGCGAGAAGACCGCGCTGCCGAGCACGAGGCCTTTTACGACGTTGAAACCCAGCAGCACGAGCGCGTGCTTGACGGTGGATATGCGTCCGGGGAACCCGTAGATGGGCGAGTTCACCATCCGCAGGATTTTCGAGCACAGCACCGGGTCCATCGCAATGACTTCCGCGACATCCCCCGCGCTGGAGTTCTTGTCGCTGGCCATCTTGCTGACTTTCTGCACCACCTCCGGTAGCGTTGGCAAACTGCTCAACGCGGCAATCCGGCCTTCGAGTTGTTGCACTGTCGTTGCCACAAGAGTCTCCCACGTTTCCGGTATCGTTTCGGGGCTGCCGTGAGCCGGCCGCCGTAACGACTCGTTTTCGTTTGACTGCTCACCCAACGTTTCTCAACCGCAAGAAGCTACAAGGTGTTTCCGTGCCGTATACCGCTACTCGTCCAAGGCCGCCAGCATGGTTTCCAGGCGCAGCTTAACAATTTCGCGAATGCGCAGGAGGAGCGGATCCTCGATTTTCCTGAAGCGCGCATCCAATTGCGTAAGCCGTTCTCGCAGTCGGGCCTGCGCCCCTCCCGAGTTCTCGACGGCTACCGAGGCTACCCCGACGCGCTTGAGCCGGTCGATGGCGGCTTCGGTAAGCCGGAACCCCGGCGGGCACAGGATCATGCCGTCGGGATTCGTGACCGCTTGTGCAATCACGTGCCCTGGTTGCGTACTTGCGATATCAAGCAATTCCATCCTGGAAGCTCCGCATAATCCACCGATACTGTGTGACCTCCGGTCATTCCCGCACGCGGTGAGGCTGGTGGTGCGGGCTCGGGTCCAGGCGACAGCCATTGCCAAGCAAGGATAATGTCGCTTCGGACGCCGAATTTTGGTAATCCCGTGCTCCGATTTCGAGCATCATCCAAGGCCGGCCTGTGCCGCGGAACCCGCGGTAAGGTGTAGCCTTTGGAGTGCTTTTCAGCACAGCTACCGAAGCCTCAGGCTATGCGACTTCGGGCGGAATCGTACGTTGATTATCGGCCAAAGTTCTCGAAAACTGAAGGAAAAGTCAACAAAACACTGGAACCTAAGTGTAGTCGAGGCAACGAATTCGAGTTTTGGGCGTGCTGGGTTCGGGGTATGGTGGAAAAGTGGGGAGATTCTCCGCCCTTCGCTCCCTGACCAAGGCAAAAAAACTGCCTCCGGGAGTGAAGTAGAGGCTCAGGATTTCCGCGGCCGCCCGCGTAAACGTGGGTGATCTGGAGGCCGAACAAGTTGCGCCCCGCATTGCAACGGGATAAGATCCGGGCTGGGTATCACAAGAACTTTATTGGCTTGGGGCTGCGCGGGAGATTCCGCAACGTGAATATTACCGGTCTGCTGTTGGCTGCGGCGGCGTATGCGCTGGCGGCCGCCCCTTCGATTTCGGGGCATGTCTCTGACGGTGCGGGAACGCCCGTGCCGAATGCGCGCGTGTTCATGGAGTGCGGCTTGGGCAGTGCGCTGGTCGAGACGCGTACCGACACCGCGGGGGCGTTCCGTTTTGACAATCCCGCCTTGGGCGTGGTGGGGCTTCTGGCCGCCGCGGACGGATTCGCGTTCGGGGGGGCGACCGTGACGGTGGCCGTCGCGGACGAGATCACCGGCGTGAGCATCGTGCTTCGCCCCGCCAGGGAAATCTCCGGCAAGGCCGTGGATCCCCGTGGAAAACCGATTGAGGCGGCGCGAATTACGCGCGCCTTGCTTATGGGCGAGGCGAAGGTCGGCGTGCCGCTGGCCAAGCTGAAAGCCCTGGGCTATACGGAACCCGTCACGGACGCCGAGGGCCGGTTCACGGTGCCGATGTTGCCGGAAGGGGTGTCCGTGGCGCTCAAGGTGAGCCACCCGCAGTTTGCCCAGGCCGGGGTGACCGGCATTGCGCCGGGCGCCGCCGACGTGAAGGTGGTCATGAACCCGGGCGTGCTCGTACGCGGCCAGATCCTGGCCCGCGAAGAGCGCGTGCCGGTGGCCAATGCGCAAGTGGTGCTGACGCGCGCCGTGGCGCCGTTCGACACCGTGCTGGCCCGGACGAGTCCGGCGGGCGATTTCCTGGTGCGCCTCGAGCCCGGTCCCTACGTGGCCAACGCCACCAGCACCGATTACAAGAGTCCCGCCGGCGAGAAGATCAACGTCACCGGCGAAGCGCCCGAGCAAAAGCTTACGTTATACGTATCGCACACGGGCACGCTGAGCGGCGTGGTGGCCGACGCGATTACGGGCAAGCCCGTAAAGGGCGCGAAGATCGTCGTTTCGGCCAACGACAGCACCTCGGCCCACCTGTTCACGGGCCCGACCGGCGAGTTCCAAGCCGAGGCCGCCGTGGGCGACAACGTCGTTACGCTCGACTCCGCGCCGGGCTATCTCGCGCCGGCCCGGCCTTCGGTCAAGATTTCGGTTTCGCGCGGGCAGGAATCCAAGCTGCCCACGTACTGGCTGGCGACGATTCCGTCGTATAGCATCCAGGTGCTCGACGCGGACATGAAGCCCGTGCCTGGCGCGGTGGTGACGATGCTGCGACCGGCACAATTCGGCTGGCGCGCGACCGACGCGGACGGACGCACGGACCTTCAATTTGGATCGCTGCCGCCGGACGGCATCGTGGTGGGGCTCGTTGAGCACGTGTCTCAGCCGATGGGCGCCGTGTTTGCGCTCGACCGTGCCAAGGCGAAAGACGCGAAAGTGCAGTTGCTGCCGCTTGCGCGGATCGAGGGCGAGGTCGCGGGCCGCGGCTCGAAGAAGCTGTCGGGCGCGGTCGTGGGCGCCGTTTTCGCCAAGCCGCCTTTCGCCGATACGGTCCTTCTTTGGCAGACGCTTACGAATGAAGACGGACGCTTCGCCTGGGACGCCGTTATTCCGCTGGCCACTCTGAAGTGCGTGGCAAAGACCACCGGGCGCAAGACGGAAGGGGAGAAGGCCGGCGAGTCCCCGGCCGTGACGCTCGAACCGGGCGGCCTGCAGGACCTTGGCCGGATTGTGATCGACGGCGGCGCGGGAGCGGAATCGTGCCTGGGCAAGAGCATCCAGTGGCGCGACAACGGCCTTATCGCAGGCTCCGCGCCGCCGGCCTCCGGGCCCGCGGTGCTCTTGTACTGCTCTGCGGAGGAAGCCCCGGCCGTGGTTGAAGGGCTCGGCGTGGCGCAAAAACTCATCGCCGCGCGAGGGATCGTCTTCGCGGCCGTCGTCAACGGGTCCTACAGCGGCAAGGCCGAGGTGCCGGTATTCCAGGGCGCCAGGCCAGGCCCCGCCACGACGTACGTTGTCGCCGCCGACGGCAATGTGATCCTGGAGACCTTCGGATTGCCGCCGCTTCGGGCGCTGCAACTGCTGGGCGGTTCCTAGCCGTGCGCATCAAAGCAGTCTGCGTCGCCGCGCTCCTGATGCTGGCCCGCTTTGCCTGGGGCGACACCGTGTCGGGCGTGGTCACCGACAACAACCGCATGCCCGTGAAGGACGCGACCGTATGGCTCTGGCAGGAGAGGGGCATTCGATTCGCCACGACCGGCGATGCGGGCATATTTCGGTTCGAGAACGCCGTGGCCGGCCCCAGCCATGTCGTGGCGCGCCGCGAAGGCCTGGCCATGGGCGGGGCCGACGTATACGTTTTAGGCGATACCGACGTGTCGCTGCAACTTGGCGATCAGGCCACGTTGACGTTGCGGGTGGTGGACCGGGAGTTCAATCCGGTCGAGGGCGCGTACATCAAGTCCGTGTACGTCTCGGACACGTTCGGCGTACCGATCTGGGAACTGGCCGAGCACGGTTTTCCCTCGACGCGCAGCGATGCCGACGGCGTAATCGCGATTTCCTGCCTGCCGCTGAAGGGGCACGTTTCACTGATCATCTACCATGCCGAGTACGCCGAGACGCGGCTGCCGTATCTGCCCATCACCGAGAAGCGCCAGCCGGTGCAGCTTTCGCCGGGCGTGCCGGTGCGCGGCCGGGTCGTGTCGCCGGACCGCAAAGCGGTCGCCAACGCGCGCGTCGTCGTCTACAAGCAGAGCGGGTCGGGCCGGCGTGATTTCGCGGAGCGGTTCACCGATCCGGAAGGTTTCTACAATCTTCGGGTCGAACCTGGGGAGTATTTCGTCGACGTGCGGCATCCCAAGTTTGCCGGGCCGCTGCTGCCTGTGCTCACCGTGCCCGAAAGCGAACCCGTTACCGCGGACGTTCAACTCGTGGCGCCGGCGAGGCTGCGGGGGAAGGTCGTGGGACCTGAAGGGAAACCGGCGGCGGGCGTGCCGTTGCGGTATTACATCGAGGACCGCTTCTACGACGAGCGCCTCAGCCGCAACGACGGCACGTTTGACCTGACGATTCCGGCCGGCGATGGACTGCTTCGCGTTGTGCCGCCGGAGGGGTACGTCACGGCGAGTGCGGCCGATATTCCGGTACACCTGGAACATGCCAGGGACGTCCAGATGACGCCCATCGAGTTGAAGGCGCTTCCCGTGATCGAGGGCAGGGTGCTGGGTCCCGACGGAACGCCCCAGCCCGGCGTGCTGCTCTCGACGCGCAACATCGAGCCGCCCTTCTGGGGCATCACGGACGCGGACGGGCATTTCAGCGTGCGGATTACGAAGCCGCCCGAGGGTCTGAAGGCGGCCTTCCGGGCGGAGCATGGGCTGCGCTTCCTGCGGAAGGATTTCGAAGTGGACCTGCGCGACGCCGCGAAGCCGCGGGAGGTGGTGCTGGAACCGTTCGAGCCCGACCTGAGCCGTCCCGAGCCGGCGCCCGGCGAGAACGATCTCGTGGGACTGCTGGACGTGAAAGCGCCCGAGCCGATCGTGGATATGTGGTTCAATTCCGAGCCGTTGACGGTGGACAGTTTCAAGCGGAAGGTGGTCGTGCTGACGCTCTGGGCCGGGTTCGACACCATCGGGCCGACCCGCGACCGCATGTACGAGCTGTGCGCGCTGCACACGCTTTTCAAGGAAGAGGGCGACGTGGTCTTCCTCGGCATCCACGACAACGGGTCCGAGGGGGACGAGATCAAGCAGTTCATCGAGAAGTACGGCATCGCGTTTCCCGTGGCGCGCGACGTCGAACAGTTCACCACCTTCTCGCGCTACAACACCGCTAAGATTCCGCAGACGGTGCTCATCGATCGAGCGGGCCGCATCCGCTTCGTGGAAGTGAACGGGCGGCTGCTCGAGCTCATCAAGAGCCTGCGTCGCGAGAAATAAGAAAAGGCCTCATCCCGAGAAAGGAGAGGCCCGAAGTAATAACCAGTCACGACCGTCCTGTGAGACGGCCGCGCTACCGGATGGATTCGAGTGTTAGGACTGGACGGCGCCGGCCAGACGCTGCAGCGTGGACTTCTTGCGGGCGGCGCTGTTCTTGTGGATCACGCCCTTGGAGGCCGCGCGATCAATTTCGCACAGCGCGTCGGCAAGGGTGGTCTGGATGCGCCCGGCATCCTTGGCGTCGATGGCCTCCACCGCGTGCTTCACGAACGTCTTCATGCGCGATTTCACCGCGATATTGCGCTGACGGTTGCGCTCGCTCGTTTCGATGCTCTTCTTCGAGGACTTAATGTTCGCC
>JAVEWL010000147.1:0-9834 GCA_034004565.1 FCB group bacterium
GCTCGTGGCCATGCCGTTCTCGATGCTCTCGCGCAGGAGGTTGGCCGCGCCATCGAAATCGCCGCGTTGGACGAGTTCGCGCACCTTGTTCGCGATCGCCTTGGCTTCCCGCTGCCGGTCCGCCTTTTCTTTTTCCGTGGCCTTCCTGTCCGCGGCCTTCTTTTCGGCCGCATTCTGTTTGGTCGCGGCGAGCGCGGCGTCGCCCATATCCTCGGCTTCGAGTGACTGGACGAGCTTGTCGGCGGCGGCCTGCGGCGAATCGTCGTCCGAGGAGGGGCCGAACAATGCATCGAGCATTTCTTCGTCGCCCTGGCGGCCGGCCGTTTGCGCGTTCGCGGCGTCGGCAGAGGATGCTTTTCCGGCCGGGTGCGCCAAAGACGGCGCTTCTGTGGCCGCGAGCGCGGCAGGCGATAGCGCCTCGCGCACCGCCAAATCCGCCTTGAGGCGGTTCACGCGATAGGTCTGTACGCACAAAAGGGCGATCAGGGCGGCGATGACAATAAATACGACCCGGCTGGGCATAAAAACAATCCTCCGTGACGCAAAAGCGACTTTCCGCCATTCTGGCATACTTCCCCCTGCTTAAACACCGAATCCGGCAGAAGGTTTCACGGGAAACGAAGTTCGTGATTGGCAATTAGCAATTGGCAATTAGCAATTAGCAAATGCCAATTGCCAATTGCCAATTGCTAAAAGGACCGCAGGGGTTACGGGGTCTTTCGCGGGGTCACGATCTCGATCCTTACCTTGGCGACGTGGTTGGCGCCGCCTTCGAGGATGATGAGACGGAAGGGATCGTGCCGGATAACCTCGCCCTGGGTGGGGATGCGGCCCGCGACGCGCATGATCCAACCCCCGACCGTTTCGACTTCGTCGTCTTCGATGGGGATGTTCAGCGCGGCGGAGGCTTCCTCGAGCGCGATACGGGCGTCGACGACGTACGCATTGGGGGCGACCTGGTAGACGCGGCTTTCGTCGAAATCGTGCTCGTCCTGAATCTCGCCGAAGATTTCCTCGAGGATGTCCTCCAACGTGATGAGCCCGTCGGTGCCGCCGTATTCGTCGGTGACGATGGCCATGTGCTGCTGTTGTTGCTTGAGGGCCTGGAGCAGGTCGGCGAGTTTGATCGAATCGGGCACGTGCGCCACGGGACGAATGAAGCGTTCGATGCTCTCGTTCGCGGGATCGGCGTCAAGGAGCACGTCGTAGGCATTGACCACGCCGACGATTTCGTCGATGGTCTCGCGGTAGATGGGCACGCGGGTGCGGCCGGTCTCTTCGAGCAGCGCCAGCAGATCGTTGCGGGTCGCGTCGTCCGGCAGGGCCTGGATGCGCACGCGCGGTGTCATTACTTCCTGCGCCTCGGTGGATTGCAGGTCGATGACGGAATGAATCATGCGCTGTTCTTCGCGCTCGATGGTGCCGTGGTCGGCGCTTTCGTCAATAAGGAAGCGCACGTCCTCGAGCGAAGACATGAAGGGGCTGATGTGCGGCTTCTCTCCGCCGCCGCCCGCGCGCAGCACGAGCCGCACACGGCCCGCCACGGGCACGGCGATCGGCGCCATCAGCCTGTAGAAGAACGAGATCAGCGGCAAGAACGCGAGCGAAAGCCGGCTCGGATGCGTGCGAAACACGCTTTTGGGAATGATTTCGGAGAAGATGAGGAACACGGGCGTGGCAATGAGCGTCGCGGCCCAACTGGGCAGATCGCGCGAGATGGCCAGCGTGCCCGCCACGATGGCGAGGTTGGTGCCGATCAGCAGCGAGGTGAGCATGCGGTCCGGGCGCTGGAGGTAGGCCAGCAGGCGCACGGCCCGACTGTCGTGCTCTTCCTCGGCCAGGTGCCGGATGCGAATCGGGTTCGCGGAGACAAAGCCCGTCTCGTAGCCCGCAAACAGGCCTTGCAGTATCACGGCCAGCACAAACAGGACTATCGGTATCATCAACGCGGTCATGATATTTCCTGTGCCTCCGACTGGGGCAGAATCCGCACGCGCACCTGCGAGGCGCGCTTGCCGTCCACGGCTTCCACCGTGAATTCGATGCCGGAATGCTCGATGCGATCGCCCACTTCGGGCACCTTTTCATTCTGATCCATGAGGAAGCCCGCGACGGTCTCGTGGGACTCGTCTTCGAGCGGGATATGCACCAGTTCGCTCAACTCGTCCAGGCTGAAGCCGCCGTCAACGCGGTACTCGCCCTCGCCGACCTGCTCGTACTCGGGCTCTTCGTGCTCGCCCTCGTCCATGATGTCGCCGACCACCTCTTCCATGGCGTCCTCGAGCGTCACGATGCCGGCCGTGCCGCCGTACTCGTCCACGACGACGGCGAGATGCGCGCGATGGCCTTGCGCGTCCTTTACGAACGCCTGCACGGTCATGGTCTCGGGTACGAAATGGATCGGGCGGATGAGCTCGCGCACGGGCCGGTCGAGCTCGCCGCGCGCGACGCTCGGGAGCAGGTCCTTGCCGACCAGCAGGCCCGTAATGTGGTCAAGGTCGTCGCGAAAGACCGGCATGCGCGAGTATTCGTGTTCCCGCAGCACCTCCAGGGCGCCGCGCACGGTGGCGTCCTCGGGGATTGCCACGATGTCCGGACGCGGCACGAGGATTTCGCGAAGCAGAGCGTCCGAGAACTCGAGGATGCCCTGGATCATCTGGCGTTCTTCTTCCTCGATGACGCCGTGCGTTTCGCCGTGGGTGAGCACCGCCCGCAACTCGTCGTCGGTGATGAAGGGGGCGGCGCGCAGCTCGTGGAAGCGCGTGACACGGAAGAGGAAGTCGGTGATGGCGAGAAGCGCGTCGCGCGCGGGCGCCACGATCTTGTCGATCAGCATCAGCGGCAGCGCGACGGTTCGGGCGAGGGGTTCGCTGGCGCTGACCGCGAATACCTTCGGCCCGATTTCGCCGAACAACACCAGGACGCCGGTCGTCGCCAGCACGGCCAGGGAGTACGAAAGCGCGGGCGGGAACTCGTAGAGATGCCGTAGCATGTCCTCGACCCGCGTGCCCAGAATAACGCCGATGGCGACGTTTACGATCATGTTGCCCACGAGGATGGTCGTAAGGATGCGCCCCGGCGACTCGAGCATGCGCGCAATGAGATGACCCGTGACGTCGGTCTCTTCGCGCATGCGGCGCAGGCGGAGCTTGTGCAGGGAGAACAGGGCCGTTTCGGAACTCGAGAAAAACGCCGAGCACAGCAGCAGCACCGCGATCGCGGCCAGGATCGACGGCGGCAGATACTCATGCCAGGCGCGCAGTTGTTCCGCCGGCGCGGAGTACGTGGGCTGGCCGTACAGGCGGGGCGAGAACCCGCCCAGCAGGTACAGTCCCGCCAGGAAGCCCAGGAGGGCCACGGGGCCTCTCAATCGGCCTACGACGGCTGTGGGCCGCTGACGTCGCAACGGCCCAGTGTCATCGTCCAAAATCGCTTAAACCTCCTCGTTCACGCGCCGCGGGCTTGCGCCGCCTATTCCTTCCAGGCGGCGTCCGCCGGGACGCCCAGGTACCGGGCCTGGCGCGCCGTCATATCCTCGCGCGCGTCGTCCGTATCGTGGTCGTAGCCCAGCAGATGAAGCAGTCCGTGGCAAAAAAGCAGGCGAATCTCCTCGCGCATTGCCGCCCGGTCGCCCGCGCACCGGGTTTCCACCGTTTCCAAGGATATCACAATGTCCCCCAGCAATACCGTGTCGCCCGCCGGCAGGTTCGGCTGGGGGAACGACAGGACATCCGTGGCATGGTCCTCGTGCCGGAAATCGCGGTTCAGCGTCGCGATGAAAGCATCGTCGCAAAACAGCAGGCTCACCTCCGCGCGCGGGCCCGCGCCCTCCTCGGTGCAAACGTGCTCGGCCAGGGCCTGCAACTCCACGCGCCGGTAGACGCGTTTGCGGGTCGAGCTGTTTCGGACTTGCAGGTCCACGACCGTCGGTCCTTTGCTGCGGCGCACTGCCTTCATCTTTCCTCCGCTTTCCCAAACGTGCAATCCGCAAGCTTCCCGCGTTTGGTGGCACCCCCAAACTTGTTTGGGGGTGTGGGCAAACATTAACGCTGAAGCAACACCCCCAAACAAGTTTGGGGGTGCCACAAAGAAACAGCTTCACCTTATTCCTTCGCGCCGCTCACTTGCAGCAGGGGCTTCTTCTCGCGCTCGGGCTCGGGATACGCGATGCGCGTGTGCAAGCCGGTGAGAATGCGCTTCGTCACGACGTCCGCGATCACATCGAGGTCTTTCAGCGTGAGATCGCTTTCGTCGAACTGGCGGTCGGCGGCGCGTGCCGCAACGATCTTGTCGACGAACTCGCGCACGCGGTCCTCGTTGGGATTCTTAATCGAGCGCACGCCCGATTCGACCGCGTCGCAAATCATGAGGATGGCCGTTTCGCGGCTCTGCGGTTTCGGGCCGGGGTAGCGGAAATCTTCCTCGCGCACGTCGCCGTGCTTACTCTGCGCCTGCGCCTGCTGATAGAAGAAGCTGATGAGGCTCGTGCCGTGGTGTTCGAAGATGCCATCGACCAGCGGCTTCGGCAAATGCGCTTCGCGGGCCATCTCGGCGCCCTGCAACACGTGCGCGGCAATGGCGCGCGCGCTCAGGCGCGGCGAGAGCGTGTCGTGGACGTTGCCGTTGGTCTGGTTTTCGCTGAAGTACTCGGGCCGTCGCAATTTGCCGATGTCGTGGTAATACGCGGACACGCGCGCGAGCAGGCCGTTGGCGCCGATGGCGTCCGCGGCGGCCTCGGCGAGCTGCCCCAGCATGAGGCTGTGCGCGTACGTGGCCGGCACTTCGATGGCCATGCGGCTCAGGACCTCGTTGTTGAGGTCGGAGTATTCGAGCAACTGAATATCGGTCGTGATGCCGAAGAGCCGTTCGAGCGGCGGCAGCAAGCCCGGCACGATGAAGATGCACGCCAGGCCGTTCAGCGCAATAAGCACCAGCCGGTGAATCGACGCGGCCGCCAGCAGGGAGTCGGTGCTGAGGTTGACCGCCGCCGTGGCCAGCAGACCCACCACGGTCGCGGAAATGGCCGCGCGGGTCATCTCGTTGCGCCGGCGCACCACGTGGACGCTAAGCCCCCCGGACAGCGCCATCGCGCCGCTGACCACGAACAACTGCCAATCGTACCCGAATTGCGCCGACAGCAGCGCGGCCGAAAGGAACGCCGTGATGGAGGCCACGCGCGCATTGGTGAGAATAGCCAGTAGGATTGCGCCGGCCGTGAGCGGCACGAGGTATCCGAGATCGCCGAAATAGGAGACGAGCCGCCCGAAGGCCACCGTTGCGCACATGATGACGAGCGCCGCGTACAACGGAATCCGGCTCTTTTCCTTCTTGGACTTCATAATCTTGAGGGCCTTGCCGAGGCCCGCCAGCACCAGCCCCGCCAGGATTGCCGCCGCCACCGCCTTGGGCAGGAGGCGCGTCGGCGAGCCTTCGAGCTCGCGCTTCTTCTCGATGAGCGCCCGCACGTCGGTGCGCGATTGCTCGGTCCAGGCTTCGCCGCCCTTTTGCAGAATGGCATTGCGGTAGATCTGTTTGAGCGTGGGCTCGACGGCGCGGCGCGCCGCTTCGCGCGCGGCCAGCAACTCGACCTTGTCCAGATGCAGCGTGTCGGTGATGCCGGCACGGGCGATTTCGTAAGCCGCGCGCTGGACCAGCGCCAGTTCCAGGGGACCGGCCGGCTTGCCGGAGTCGGACGCCACGAATTCGTCCGTGCGATCCTTGAGCAATTCCAGGGCCTTCGCGGGCACGGGCACCTGGATCAATGGCATCTCTTCCGCGCGCGACATCCCGCCGATGGGACGGTCGCGCAGAATCCGGATCTTGGCGCTCTGGCGCTGCTCGACGGGATCGGTCGGCAGCGACTGCGCATCGGGCGGCAGAATCCCGTAGGTCAACACCGATTGAATGGCGTTGCGCGAGGCGCGTCCGAGCGAATCGAAATAGGCAAACTGGAGCGGCTTCACCTGCGGCTCGTCCAGTCCGGCCACCTTCTGCGCCGTGCCCGGCGCGCTCGCCGGCTCGAAACGCCGCTTCGGCACCGACGCCGGATCCGGCATCAGCCACACGGAAAGCGCCTCGGCATCCCGGACGTCCTGGAGCGGCGCCTTGCCCGTGAGGCGGCGCGCGTACTCGACCGTGGCCTCGCGCACGATCTGGGCGGCGTCCTGGCTCGAGTCGGAATTCAACAAGGCTTGCCGAAGCGCCTCATCCAGTCCGTCGCGCTGCGCCGCCAGCGCGTCGATGCGCTCCTGCAATTCCATGAGTTCGCGGGAGATGGCTTCCTGATCGACCCGGTACACGTCCGGGACCTTGCGTGCGGCCTCTTCGCGCGCTTCCGCGGTCGCCGAGCGGTCTTCAGACTTGAAATCGATCTCGGCGCGAATGTCTTCCTTGGCAATCTGGGCGGTCTCAAAGTCGTAGTCGACGATTTGCTTGCGGGGCTTGACCTCGAGCGCCAGCGCGGCGGTGAGGACCAGGAACGCCGCGATGAGCGCGAGCCAATGCGGGACCCTATCCCGCAGCGGCAGGCCGGGGCGGGAAGGGGCGTTCAGGCGGTGTATTCCGCTGCCCAGGCGCGATTTCTTGCGCGCCGATTTACCGAACATCATTCTCTGTGACTCGTTTCGCCGGACGGAGGATGCCCCTTCTTGCGGGCATCGTTCCGTTCCGCGTCCGCCTCGAAGGCGTCGATGATGCCTTGAACCAAGGGGTGGCGGACCACGTCGCCCCGGCCCAACTGCACAATGGAAATGCCTTCCGTGTCCTTCAAGATGCGCTGCGCCTCGACGAGGCCCGAACGCGTCCCCCTCGGAAGGTCGATCTGCGTTATGTCGCCCGTGACCACCGCGCGCGACCCCTCGCCCAGACGCGTCAGGAACATCTTCATCTGCTCGAGGGTGGTGTTTTGCGCTTCGTCCAGGATGGCAAACGCATTGGAAAGGGTGCGCCCCCGCATGAACGCCAGGGGCGCAACCTCAATCATCTCACGGTCGATGAGCCGCCGTACCCGCTCCACGTCCACCATCGAATACAAGGCGTCGTAGAGCGGCCGAAGGTATGGATTCACCTTCTGAATCAGGTCCCCCGGCAGGAAGCCCAGGCTCTCGCCCGCTTCCACCGCCGGCCGCGTCAGAATCAGACGGCTCACTTCTTTGTTCAGCAGCGCCGACACGGCCGCCGCCATCGCCAGATACGTTTTACCCGTACCCGCTGGCCCTATCGCGATCGTGACGTCGTGCGTCTTGATCGCGTCGAGATACCGCTTCTGCCCGTGCGTGCGCGGCTTGATTTGAATATCCCGCCGCAGCGCGCGAGGCACATCCGCCAGCATGCTGCCCAGGTTGGCCACACCCCGGCTGCGCGCCTCGTTCAACGCGTAACTCACGTCGGCCATGCTGGGCGTGTGCCCGCTTCGGACCGCGACAAGCATCTCGTCCAGCATATCGCCCACCATGGACGTGCTGATCTCGTCGCCGATCACGATGACTTTCGCCCCGCGATCGATGATCCGGACCGGCGCTTCTTCCTGAATGCGCTTCCGGATTTCCCCGTTCTTGCCAAGGAGCTTAATGGCTTCTTCCTGGCTATTTAGGAGAATTTCGTGCGTCAGTTCGGGATAAACTCCTCTTAGGGGCGCCGCGCCGTCAGTTCGGCACCGATTCGATCCGGTAAACCTTCTCCCCTTCACGAACCAGGCCTTTGTGCCGACGAATCGCGGCTTCCCATTCCACGGGATTCTTGTCTATATTGTCTACGCTACGCTGGAGCCGGCCTTCGAGTTCCTGGGCTTCCGTCACCTGTTTCCTCAACTCCTGGACTTCCCGCTCGCTTTCCACGTACTTCGCGTATTGACTGGAAAGGTCGCGGTATTGGGCATAGCCCCACATCAGTCCAATCATCAGGAGGAGACTCAGCCAGTACCCGACTAACGAATGTCCTCTCATGACACCCTCAGAGGGAGCCGACTCCCACTACGTAGCGTTAACAATCCACAAAGCCCGCTTATTTTCGGGATAAGGGCCAAACCATTGCTTATACAGCAATTAGATCGGCCCTTAGACCTTATTTCTTAATATTGTAGAACGCGTTCATGCCGAGGTATTCGGCCTGCTCGCCCAACTCTTCCTCGATGCGAAGAAGCTGGTTGTACTTGGCGACACGGTCGCTGCGCGACAGCGAGCCGGTCTTGATCTGCCCGGCGTTGGTCGCCACGGCCAGATCGGCAATCGTCGTGTCGGCCGTTTCACCGCTGCGGTGCGAAATCACCGCCGTGTATCCGGCGCGCTTGGCCATCTCGATGGCTTCCAAGGTCTCGGTAAGCGTTCCGATCTGATTCACTTTCACCAGGATCGAGTTCGCGATGCCTTCCTTGATGCCCCGGCCCAGGAATTCCGTGTTGGTCACGAACAGGTCGTCGCCCACCAACTGAACCTTGCTGCCGACGCGCTCCGTCATGGCCTTCCAGCCGGCCCAGTCGTTCTGGTCGAAGCCGTCTTCAATCGAGATGATCGGATACTGGTTAATCCAATTCTCGTAGAAGTCTACCATATCGGCGGAAGAGTTCTTCTTGTTCTCGGCGCCGAGGTTGTAGGTGCCGCCTTCGTAGAACTCGCTCGACGCGGCGTCGAGGGCCAGGAAAATGTCCTTGCCGGCCTCGTAACCCGCATTCTTG
Source organism: FCB group bacterium (assembly GCA_034004565.1). GTDB lineage: Bacteria > Hydrogenedentota > Hydrogenedentia > Hydrogenedentales > SLHB01 > JAVEWL01. The sequence continues at coordinate 8,672 of JAVEWL010000147.1, forward strand.
ATGGCTTCGAGGATGACTTCGATGGCTTCCACGTTCGAGCCGAGGTTCGGGGCAAAGCCGCCTTCGTCGCCGACGGCCGTGTTCAGGCCCTTCTTCTTCAGCACGCTCTTGAGCGCGTGGAAGATTTCGGCGCCCATGCGCAGGGCTTCACGGAAGTTCGGCGCGCCCACCGGCATGATCATGAATTCCTGGAGGTCGACGTTGTTGTCTGCGTGGCTGCCGCCGTTGAGGATGTTCATCATCGGCACGGGCAGCGTATGGGCGTTGGCGCCGCCGATATAGCGATAGAGCGGCATGTCGAGTGCTTCGGCGGCGGCCTTCGCGACGGCCATCGAGACGCCGAGGATGGCGTTGGCGCCGAGGTTGGCCTTGTTGGGCGTGTTGTCGAGGGCGATGAGGGTCTGGTCGATTTCGCGCTGGTCAAGGGCTTCCATGCCGAGCAGTTCTTCGGCGATGACGCCGTTGACGTTGTCGACAGCCTTGAGCACGCCCTTGCCGAGGTAGCGCGACTTGTCGCCGTCGCGCAGTTCGATGGCTTCGCGCTCGCCCGTCGAGGCGCCCGACGGCACGGCCGCGCGGCCGATGACGCCGCTGGACAGGTAGACGTCGACTTCGACGGTGGGATTGCCGCGCGAGTCGAGGATCTCGCGGCCTTGAATGCCGGTTATTCTGGTCATGGGGTCATTTCTCCTTCTTCGCTAGTCTGCCGCGCCCTGACAAAGGACGCAAAAATACGCTAAATTCTTTGGGACAGCCGCCCTCGGCTGCCACTTAAAGCACTGTTACCCCTTCCAGGGGAAGAGAAAATCGCGGAAACCACGATTCAAATAGTCGTCATCCTCGTCCGGCGGCGCGCCCGGCGCGGCGTACTTCCGCGCGAGCATCTCGTAGGCGCTCGAAACCAGCACCACCACCACCGACCCGTACAAGAGCGGCAGCAGGGGCGTAACCACCACGGCCACCAGCGTGAATCCGAGCACCTGCACGGCCAAACCCAACGCAAAGAACGGGTTGGCCAGCACCAGCGCCGCCGCCAACTTCACCGTGGCCAGTGCGCGCTCCTTCTTCTGCACGAGCGCCGGCACGACCATCAGGGCCGTGAGCAGCGCGAACACCAAGGCCCACGCGGCCAGGGCGCTGAGGCCAAAACCAAGCCAGGGGAG
>JAVEWL010000148.1:0-9833 GCA_034004565.1 FCB group bacterium
GTGTGTCATCGGGTTGGAGGTAGATGGCGGCGTTAATGACCAACTGCACGTCGGCCGCATTAACCTCGCCCGAAGCGTCCACGTCACCGATAACCCGCGCAAACGCCGAGGTCGATCCCAATAGCAACAGGCAGATCATTCCCCCCAGAATGGACTTGATTGTGTACCCCACGGTATGTCTCCCCGGTCGGCAGACCCGACGTCATCCCCCCCCCGGAGTTGACCGATTGGGCTGTCGCGCATCGAGAACGCGCGAGCGGTGAGCCCAGCACCCAGACGGGATTGCTCCCATCCAACACCAAGAACACTATAGCACATATATCGGAGAAAAGATAAGATCTATTTATCCGAAACCCACCGCTGCTGGAATTCCACACCTTGGTTTCGGGCCTTTTGCAGATTTGTCAGAATTGGCCTCGACCCTCCTCAGCGCTCCGGAAGTTGATACTTCCGAAACACATGCGCCAGCGCCGCCTCCAGGTTGATCGCGCTCTCCCACGGCCGGCACCGCGTCCCGCGCGGCTGATTATCCTCGTAGTACTCCACCCACACACCCGTCGGATCCACCACCGACATCATCCGCTCGTAGATCGACTGCGCTTCCGGGTGGCCGAGCTGCGCCAGCGTGTACAGCAGCAGACCGTAGTCGTACCCAACCGCAACGTTCCCGTCCGGCCGCGAAGGCAGTTTCCCCGTCGCCTTGAACCCCGCAACGATCGCCTCCGCCGTCTGCGACACCTGTTCCTTCGACAGAATATCCGACCCCACATACGGCGGCATCAACGCGACCGATTGCAGCGCATATACCACCTCCTCCGCCGCAGGCAAATCCTTTGTGGCCGCGCACACGGGGCACACATACCGATCCGTATCCGTCTTCTCGGTCCACCCAAACGCGTTGCAGCCTTCGCAGACGCCGTGCCGGAACGCCGGCAGCGTCAGCCCCCGCTTGCGCGCCGGGTTGTTCGTGATGTAGCGTCCGTCGACAAAGAAATTCGCCGCATACCGCCCCCGCACGCGCTCCAGCACCTCGCGTTCCTTGGCAATACGCTCCGCGGGCCACAGCCCGTGCCGCTCCACGAACGCCAGCAACCGCTCCCCGCCCACAATGAATAGCATCGTCGCCTCGGCCGACCCGTCGTTCAGCGTCGTGCGCGGCAGAATCCCGCCCGCCACATACGTCTCATCCCCGTTGAACGGCAGCATCTCCCGCGCCAGGTGTTGATGCTGCGCCTGCCACGCCCACTCCAGCATCGGCAGAATCTCTTTCGGAAACGCCTCGTCGCCCGACGCCGCCGCATAATCCAGCGCCTGGATGATGAGGTACCCCGTAATCTCCACCCCATCGTTCTCGTGAACGTGAAACACCCCGTCCACGCCCACCGCCTGCGCGTTGTGGATGCGCCCGTGCCGTTGCCAGATCGCCCAGTCCCGCGCGAGGATCGCCTTCGCCTCCTCGTAATACCCAAGCTTCAGCAGACACCGCGCCGTCCCATATTGATCACGCACATACAGCAGGTGATACGGATATCCCGCCAGGATCCCGCCGCCCCGCGCCTCCTGCGTCTTGATCGTGGTCGCCACGTCGTCGATCGCCCGCAGCAGCGCCTCGCGTTCCGGCACCGGCTCCGGTATCAGCGCCGCGAAATCCTTCCTCCGCTTCGTGAACGCCTGCCAATGCGCCCGGCTCCGCTCCAACAGCTCCGGCACCGGCGTCGCCAACGCCGCCTCCGTGTGCAGCCGCGTATCCGGCGAGTGCGGCCCCCCGACGAGGTACAGCACACTCCGCCCCGGATTCAGCTTCACTTCCCAGCGATTTACTTCCGGCAGCGCCGTCAATTCGACCGGTCCCGTCGCCACAAACTGATAATTCGAGGAGTGGGGGAGGGGATAGTGCCCATACAGCGGATGCCCCGACGGCGACGTGATCAACAAGCCCGCGCTCGCCCCGCTAAACCGCTGCCCGTTCACAACGCTCGTGCTGTCCGCATTGGCCTCCAGCACCAGCGTCAGCGGCGCCGTAAGCTCCGCCACCCGCACAAAGCACGGCCCGTCCGAATCCACAAAATCCTGCAGCGTCCCAATCCCGCGCAGCGAATGCGACCAGATCGCCGTGCCCAATTCCCGCACGCAATCGCATTCCACCGCCGCGTCCGGCTTCACAACGAGCGAAAGCGCCGACCCCGAGCTGTACGGCGGCCCGAACACCTGGATAAGGTCCGGCCCGCACTCGTATACGCACAACTCCCCGTTGCCGAGGCAATGCACGCTTCCGTCATCCCGGGCCGCCCCAGCCCAACGCCGCACCCGCTCCAGACTCATCTCAATCTCCAAAGCCATTTCCCCAAGCCAATCCCTGTGGCACCTCCAAGCCGGCTTCATGGCTTGGAGGTGTGGGAAAGCGAAAAGGGCGCCCCCTCACCCCAACCCTCTCCCCCGATGGGGGAGAGGGGGAAGCTAATCGTCCATCTCGTCCATCTCGTCCATCTCGTCCATCGGTCGTTCTGTCCCCCTCTCCCCCATCGGGGGAGAGGGTTGGGGTGAGGGGGCATTTATCCTTATTGGTCCTTTAGGTCCCTGTCCCCACCAATCCCTACTTGATCCCGCCGAGCACTTCCTGCGCCCGCTGCGCAATATCCGCGTTGCCCGCGCACTTGGTCGCCACGGTGTTCAGCGCGTTCACTGCCAGTTCCTTCGTGCCCGGGTTCTTCCCCAATTCCGTCGCCGCCGCGATCGCCGCCCAGGCCGCCTCGTTCCGCACGGCCTCATCCGCGCCGTCCAGGCTGGCGAGCACCGCATCCAGCGCCTTCGGATTCCCCGTCGACGCCAGCACGCGCAGCAGCACCACGCGGTTCTCGACGCTTGAGCCGTCCAGTGTGCCCAGCACGCCGTCAATCATCGGTTCGCCGCCCCGCGCCGCCATCCCGACCAGCGCCTTCTCCGCCGCCGACCGCTCGCTATTCTCCGTCGTCGCCGCCAGCGCGGCCATGACATCGGCAAGCTGCTCCTGCCGCCCCAGCATCGACAGCACATTGAACGACGCCGCGCGAATAGCCGCATCCCCGTCCTTCAGCCCCGCCACCGCCAGCGGCACGGCCTGCTCCGCGCGCCGGTTCGCCAGCAGCTCGAGCAACTTCGCCCGCAGCGCCGGCGTTGCATTTTCATACGCCGCCGCAATCGCCGGATCGATATCGCCACCCGTCATCGCCGCCAGGCTCGCGTCCGCCGTTGCAACGGTCTCGGCATCATCCGCGCTCAACAGCATCGTCAGCGCGGCTACGTCTTCGGCATTGCCCAGCGTGCCCAGCGCGCTCACCGCCGCAAGCTTGACGGCCGGATCCTCGCTCGAAAGCGCCTGCGCGACCGCCGGACGCGCCTCCGGATCCTTGCGCCCCGCCAGGCCCCGCAGCAGGGCGATCTGTCCCGTCGGCGACAGGTTCGGCATCGCCTTCACATAGCGCTTCGTCGCGCCCGTGGTCTCCGAAATGATCTGCGCCGCAAGATCGCGGAACTGCGGATCATACCCGGCCAACGCGGCCAGTAATCGCTTCGGGGCCTTCTTCGGCTCCGCCGCCGTCAACCCGCGAAACGCGCCCAGGCGCGCATACGCCGGCCATTCCCCGCCAAGCATCACGTTGTAGATCGCCGCCGCGTCCTTGCCCTTGCCTTCGCGCGTCAAATACTGTCCCGCGGCCAACAGCCCCTCGGCCAGCGCGGGATGCACCGCCTCCGGCGCCTCCGCGCGAAACGCCAGCAGCGCGTCCGTGCTGTCCGGTGTCGCGATGCGCCCCAGCGCCCCCGCCGCGGCGCGCGCCACGTCCGCATCCGAATCGCTCAGCGCTTCCGTCAGTACTCCGACCGCCTCCGCGTCGCGCCGCGCGCCAATCGAAATGATAACGCCCACCTTCGCCGGCCCCTGGGCCTTCGGAAGCGCGTCCCGCAGCGCCTGCGTCGCCTCCGGATACGGCATTACTTCCAGCGCGTAGCGCGCCATATGCGACAACTCCGGATTTGGCAGCATCGCCGCCAGTGCCGGAATACACGCCACCGTGCCCTTCTGCCGCAACGCGCGACAGGTTTCCTGCTTCTGAAGCGGCGTCGACTCGCCCGTCAGCACGCCAATGGCCGCCGCCTCGTCAAACGCCGCCTGCGCCCACACCGGCGCGCTCACCAACACCGCCGCGATCGCCGCGAATGCGAAAACTCGTTGTATGCTCATCACGGATCGTTGCCTTTCTAGCCAAGTCCGATTCAACCGTTTCGACCCCACTTCGACGCGCGTCCGCATCACAGGTACCACGGCTCGCGATACGGCCGCGACGTCAGCCGGTTCGCCTCCGCGTCATCAATGCATTGCTCCGCCACGGGATCCCATTTCACCGGACGGTCCAGCCGCTTGCAGATGTTCGCCACGTGGCACGCCGTGATAGAACGATGCGCCACTTCCGCGTTCGACACGCATTCCTGCCGCGTCTTCACGCAATCGAGGAACGCCCGCACATGGTTGTCCGAAGGATACCCGCCGTTGAACCGGCGTTCCTGCAACAGAGACGAGGGATAGGTCTCGATCTCGCCCGAATCGCCCGTCTCCACCCAGCCTTCCGTGCCTTCGAAGCGCACGGGGCAGGTGCCAAAGCGCAGCCCCGTGCGGATGACCAGCTTCACGCCGTTGGCATACTTGCCCAGGAAGCGGTCACCCTCTTTCCAGTATTCGACCGGACACGTGGCATCGGCATCGTTCGCCCACTGGCACAGATCGACCGTGTGGCTGCCCCATTCCGTGATCGACCCGCCGCTGAAGTCCAGGTGCGAGCTCCAGAACCCGCGGGTCGGGTATTCCTTGTTATAGGGACGCCACATGGCCGGGCCCAGCCAGCGATTCCAATCGAATTCCTCGCGCGAAGGTTCCGGCTCGCCCGGCAGCGTGATTTCGTTGATGGGCGGCATGCCGGCGGCCTCTTGAGCATGCAGTTCCGTGAGCTGGCCGAGCTTGCCGCTACGCGCCAGGTCCACCGCAAACCGGAAGTTCCCGATGCTGCGACGTTGCGTGCCGCACTGGAATACGCGACCCAACCGCCGCATCGTGTCCGACAACGCGCGCGATTCCGTGATCGCCACGCTCATCGGCTTCTCGCAATAAATGTCCTTGCCCGCGCGCGCCGCCATGATCGACGCTTCCGTGTGCCAATTGTCGCCCGTGGCGATCAGCACCACGTCGATATCCTGCCGCGCCAGCAGTTCCAGCATGTCGATGTACGCCGCGCAATCCTTGTTGCCGTACTGCGCGTCCACCTGCTCCTTGCCGGCGTTCCGGCGCTCGCCAATCACGTCGCACACCGCCAGCACCTGCGTGTCCGGCTGCGACATGAACGCGCCCGTATCGTACTGCCCGCGACCGCCCATGCCGATCACGCCCACCGTCAGGCGTTCGCTCGCGGCCGCACGCCCATTGGCGCCCAGCGCGCCCGACGTAATGATATTCGGCGCCACCGCCAATCCCGCCACGGCCGTGGCGGCTCCCTTGAGAAATTGTCGGCGCGAAGGTTGTTCATTCGAGGCGAGTTGCTTCATGGTCATCCTCTCCAGGTGGTTCCACACCAGCATCTTTCGAGCGTCGCACGCAGTCCATGGCCGCAGTCGCCGCCATTCGCGCAACACTGCAGCTTAGCACAATTCCCGAGCTAATTCTGAATGATGAATTATGAATGCTGAATGAACCCCACCACGTCCATTCCGTCCATCAGGTCCATTTCGTCCATCAAATCCATCGATTGCTGATTTCCCCTCTCCCCCACCGGGGGAGAGGGCAGGGTGAGGGGGCATTCTTCTTAAAATCGAAAATCGAAAATCCTCTCTCCCTCTCTTCATTCATAATTCATCATTCACGATTCATAATTCCCTTGATTCTCCCCCTTCCCTCCCCTCATGCTATCCCGCATACGCCCATACGCAAAAGGAGGACACCCATGCACGCGCTCTACCTCGCCGCAGCCCTCACCCTCGGCGCACAACCTGCCGCCCCCACCTTCGGCGACGACGCGGACTTCCTCGCCCAGCACACCGACGCCTTCGTCCTGCAGCGAGGCGACAGCCAGCTCGCGGTCGTTCCAGCCTATCAGGCCCGCGTCATGACCAGCACCTGGGGCGGACGCGACGGCTTCAGCAACGGCTGGCTCAACCGCGACCTCATCGCCTCCGGCAAGACCCAGCCCCACATCAACGTCTACGGCGGCGAAGACCGCTTCTGGCTCGGTCCCGAAGGCGGCCAGTTCGCCATCTTCTTCAAGCCCGGCGACGACTACAACGTCGACGACTGGCAGACCCCCGCCCCCATCGACACCGAGCACTACGATCTTGTCTCCAAGACCGAAGCCGCCGCCGAATTCCAGAAAGAGTTCGACCTCACCAACAAATCCGGCGCAACCTTCCGCGTGCAGGTCCGCCGCAAGGTCGAGCTCCTCGACCGCGCCGACGCCGCGAAGTTCCTCGACACCGCCATTCCCGAAACCGTGCAGGCCGTTGCCTACCAGACCCGCAACGAAGTCACCAACGCCGGCGACGCCCCCTGGAAACGCGAAACCGGCCTGCTCGCCATCTGGATCCTCGGCATGTACAAGCCGTCCCCCCAGACCACCATCGTCATCCCCGTCAACCCAGGACCCGAATCCGAGCTCGGACCCCTCGTCACCGACTCCTACTTCGGTGAAGTCCCCGGCGACCGCCTCAAGACCACCGGCACCGCCGTCTTCTTCAAAGGCGACGGCAACATGCGCGGCAAACTCGGCGTGAACCCCAAACGCTCCAAAGCCGTCGTCGGCAGCTACGACGCAGCCAACCAGGTCCTCACCGTCGTCACCTACAACGCCCCCGAAGGCGACCCCGGCTACGTCAACAACCTCTGGAAAGATCAGGAAGACCCCTACAACGGCGACGCCATCATGGTCTACAACGACGGCCCCATGAGCCCCGGCAAACCGCCCCTGGGCCCCTTCTACGAACTCGAAACCTCCTCGCCCGCCCTGGCCCTCGCGCCCAAGGCCGCCTACACCCACGACCACCGCACCGTCCACCTCCACGGCCCCGAACCCGAACTCGACACCCTCGCCCAAAAGATCTTCGGCGTCGACCTGAAAACCATCAACAGCGCCCTGAAATAAGACCGAGCCCCCAAACGAGTCCTGTTTTCGCCTCGTTTGGGGGCCGATTATTCATGTGGGATATTTCGTAATGTGGACCTCCAGGTCAGAGTTGCGAAAAGCCTCACCTATTCCAATTTGTTAGGAGCTTCTTGAGCCACCGCACGAGATCTCCAAGCTCGATAAAGAGAACGATGAAGAGGTAGGCCGTAAAGACGCCAACGTTTGCCCCAAGAAAAGCGGCTTCGAGATGCGAAGCGCCTTGGTCTAGAAGAAGCTGACCTACCCACAGTGCGCCTCCCAGACTAACAAAAAGAAACACAAAAAGGAGGTACTTCAAGAAGAATTCATGCAGACGATGTGAGAAGGCGCGTACCATGGCTAAAGTTTCCCTCCGGCCACAGCATCATAGCACGATATATGACGGCGTATGAAGTGCAAAGGCCTCGCCTGCAGACGTAGGTGAAAGCGCGGTTCACCCCCCCGCCAGCACCGCATTAATCACCATCTGCACATCCACCGCGTCGGTTTCCCCATCGCGGGAAATATCCGAATTATTCTCCACCGTTATCCCCAGCGCCCCATTGATCACCGTCTGCACATCCGTAGCATCCACCTTCCCGTCCTTGTCCACATCCGCCGCCTTGTCCGTCGCCCCGCCCAGGTAATACCCCACGATCGGATCCGCCGTATCCGAAGCCCATTCCGCCCCCGGCGCCAGCTCGCTGCTCGCCTCGAGCGAGAACGACACATCCAGCGTCTTTCCCAGCGCCACAATCGGATTCCCCTCCGGATCCTTCATGAACCCGCGGAACGGCGCCGCCATCTCCATCTCGTGCCCGTCCGGCGAAATCGCAACCGTGATGATCCCCTGATAGACCGGACCCCGGTCCAACACCCACACGATGCTCCCGTTCTCAAACATCACCCACTGCGTGTAATAGTCATACGTGCCCGGAAGCACCCGCACAATCCCGTTCGCCTGGTCCACGAACGCCTGGTCCAACTCCTCCTGGTCCCGCGCCCCATGATTCAGATAATGCCCCGTATTGAACTCGCCGTTGTACCACTCGATCTCCATGTTCATGTCATAGCCCGGCGAAGTCGGATAATACCCGCCCTCGTGCAGCCAATACCCCGTTGTGTCGTTATTGTCCACGTCGATGGTGACAATCCCGTAATAGCGCCCCGCCCTCAACTCCGGCGTCTCCGCCTGCGTGCGCCCGATCGTCCCGCGCGACTTGAAATACGCGTACAACGTCTCCTCGTCGTGCGCGAACGTGAACTCCAGCAGATCCGCATCCGGATGATCCACATACGCCGGCACATCCGCCGGCCCCGTGTGATCCGTGTCGTGCTGATCGTCCACCGGGTCCGTCCGCAACGGAAGCCCCGCCCAATCCCCGAACGATCCGTCAATAACGATACTCCGCGTCGGCTCCGCCGCGGCGGGCCACGAAACCATCAACACACACAGAAACACAATCCCGAACAAACCATAGGCATAAAAGGCGGTACGCATGGAAGTTCTCCCACGGCAAAGCGATTGCCGCGTCGTTCAAAAGATTGCCGAGCAGACATAACGAAAACGGCAGGTGACAAACCAACCTCGTAGGAATTGGGCAACCAACCCAACACCGGAACCCTTCGCCATCTATCATACGAACCGCGCCCGCCCCGCGCAAGACGCTCCCCCGACGCAAAATAGACACGCCGCCCCCCAATATGGATAATCGGTGCGTGGCATTCCCGCCGCACCCTCGCGCCTGTAGCTCAGCCGGATAGAGCAACGGCCTTCTAAGCCGTAGGTCGTGCGTTCGAGTCGCACCAGGCGCGCCATTTAATTCACGGACAGACTAGAATGGCGCCAACTTAAGGCGTATCAGATCGTAAGACCATTCAGGATGGAGTTCACGCCCGTTCTTTCTTCTCGTGCTCGTGCTCGTAATCGTGCTCGTAATCGATCTTGTTCGTACTCCTCATCGTAATCGTACTCGTAATCGGCTCTTGTCTGTCGCTTTCGCTCTTAACCTTGCACGAGCACGAAAGGAAGGCGGGAGATGGCGAAGGAAAGCACTGAGCCTGCAAACTTTTACGCTTAAGTTGGTGCCATTCGGGGACAGGCTACGAAGTACACGCCGCCCGCGTGCGTCCCGGGGCCTGCAACGTGGCCAGACTCGGCCCGGCGGTGGGGGAGAGGCACGGGTCAGGGCAGCATTTCGCCCTTGTCCAAGTGCCGCGTCAACTTCGCGTAGGTTGCGGCCTTCGGATCGTGTGTGACCATGATGATGGTCTTGCCGAACGACTCGTTCAGCTTGCGCAGAATGGTCAACACCTCCTCGGCGGAGTGCGCGTCCAGGTCGCCCGTGGGTTCGTCCGCGAGGATCATGTCCGGGTCCGCAACCAGCGCGCGCGCAATTGCCACCCGCTGCTCCTGCCCCCCGGACAACTGTCGCGGATAATGCGTCATCCGATCGCCCAGCCCAACCAACTCCAGCGCCGCCGCGACGTGCTCCTCGCGTTCCCGCCGCGACAGGCTCGTCAGCAACAGCGGCATCTCCACGTTCTCAAACGCCGTCAGCACCGGAATAAGATTGAACGACTGGAAGATAAACCCCACGTGCTCGCTGCGCCACGCCGACAGTTCATCTTCGCTGAGTTCCGTGATGTCGCTGCCCAGGACGTGGCATTCCCCGC
>JAVEWL010000149.1:0-9826 GCA_034004565.1 FCB group bacterium
CGTGCCGGACCGGGAATTGAAGAACCACTTTTTGGAGCGGCAGAAGAGGTAGGTCTTACATCGAATGGGAGCGTTTGTGAGCTTTAGAAGTTGGCTAATCTGTGGTCTGTCCCTAATTAGCTGAAGTAGTCGTGAAGAAAATCGCTTGGCGGGAAACGCGGTGGAACGTATGGCCAAGTGCAAGGTGGGAACCACAGCGCGCTCGGGGATTCTACTATGAGGCTGATCCTGGCAGGTTTGTTCGTAATCTGCGGCTTACTGGTGATCCCGCTGGTCATCGCCGTTCTCGAGAATTCGGGTCCGATTCCGGCATACGGGCGGGCCATGCTGTATATGTCCGTGCTGGTATACGTCCCCTTGCTCATCTTTGGGGCCTTTTTCCTCTTCAACCGCCGCGGCACCACTCGCGCCATGTATATGACGCCCGAAGAGTACGAGCGCTACCTTGTGGGAAATGGGCTGCTGGTCGAGGAGCGCTACACGGCCGCGCGCGCGTTTAACGTGGAAGAGTTCGGGGACGAGGGGTCCATCTATTTCGTCGAGCTTACGGACGGGCGCGTGCTATTTCTGATGGGGCAGTACCTTTATGAGTATGAACCCATCGACGACGGGCCGGACAACCGCCAGCCGCGCACCTTCCCCTGCACCGAGTTCACGCTGCGCCGGCATCGCGACGAGGGGTATGTGTACGACATCAAGTGTGGCGGCGAGATCCTCGAACCCGAGGTGACGGCGGCCTGGCTCGGAAAGGACGTCTGGAAGAAGGGCGTCGTGCCGGGGGACGCCGAGATCATCGCCGGAAGGACCTACGACGACCTCAAGCAGGAGCATATGGGGCGCAAGAGGTGAGCTTTGCCTATTTCGTAGTCTGTCCCTGAATTAGGGTTTGGCCGGGCTTGTTTTTGGTTCCGGGAAGAGCGGTTCCAGGAATGCCCGAAGTGACTGAACAAAGCCTTTGTTTGAACGACCTTCCCAGCCGTAGTGGTCGCCTTGGATCTCGATGAATTGTTTGGGCTCGTTGGCCAATTGGTACAGCTTTTCGCCGTGGCTGAAGGGATACAAGGTGTCGCCTCGGCTGTGGATGATCAGGACGGGGCAATGGACGGACGCGATCTTGCGCTCGTTGTTGAAGCGATGGCGCAGGAACGGCGTCGCCGCCCAACCCCAACGCTCGCCGAAGGCTGCCTTGGCCATCGAACGAAACGTGCTCTGGAGAATCAAGGCGTGCGGTTGCACCCGCCGCGCAAGTTCGCACGCGGTCCCGCCGCCAAACGAGCCTCCCCAGACCAGGATTCGCTCGGGAGGCACGCCGCGCGTGTGGGACAGGTACCGCCACATCGCCTCGGCATCGGCATAGCACCGCCGCTCGGACGGCTTGCCCGTGCTCTTGCCGAAACCGCCGTAGTCGAAAAGCAGGATTGAGAACCCCAGGTTGCGAAACTGCCGCGTCCCGCTGAGGTGCGTGCCCATGTTGCCCCCGTTCCCGTGGCACACCAGCACGACGCCCCGTTCGTTGTCCGCCGGGATGAACCAGCCGAAGGTGGTTTCGCGGCCGACGGGAAGCTTTACCTCTTCGAACTTCCAACCCAGCGACTCCGGAGTCTTGCGCACCTTCGGGTCGGATTCGAAGATGACTCCCGTCTGGGCAAAGAACAGCACCACGTATAGCCCCAGGAGGACAAGGCCTGTGTAGGTCACGAGTCGCTTTATTACTCGTGCCGGTCGGCGCATTGCGCCTGTGGGTTCGTCCGGCAACCGATTCACTCCCGAGTTTCCAAAGCCGCGCTAGCTAATTCTTGTGCGCCCGTTGCTTTGGTATGTGTTCCGTGCCGACCACCGAAAATGCGCTTCCGCAACACGAAACGCCAAGAAAGCCACAGTAAAAGGCCCAGAGGAACGCCCCATAAAGCGCTGTACCAAAACACAAAAGACGGCCCTATACCCCTGAGCAACCCACGGAAGACCGGTCCTGCAATAACTTGAAGCACCACGGGATGACCCGATAGCGCCCCCTGACGAACAAACTCGCCGATGTTGCAGGCAGCAAACTCCGACAAACCGACGTACATCAACATCGTGGCCGTGAGACAAAAAAGCAGGGGTTGCACCCATAGTCGTTTGGGATCGGCATAGGTGTAGACCGCTTCCAGTCCCAGCGCCCAAAAGAACCCGAGCAAGAGGCCTAAAGGGAAATCATATAGCGGCCCAATTATCATATACGGATAACCGAGTTGCATATCTATCATTCGGCCGGACAGGTGAGTCTCTATCTGCCCCCCCATATCCATAAGCGTTGCGTATCCGAGATCAATAGTGGCGATCATTGCCGGCACACACAGAGCGTAAAAGCAGGTCGCTCGGGCCAGAAGTCTGATACCGGCAAAGAGGGCCTTCCAGCAGACCACCTCAAAACTTGACATATGGGTCCTCAGTTAAGGCGCGGTCGCAACCAGTAGTGGAATATTCACCGCAAATCGACACTCCTCGAATTGGGGGGCAGCTACTTATTACTGTAAAACCCCCGTTTGATCCACTCGGAAATTGGTGGCTGTCCCAGTCTTTGCCCAGTTTTTGGTGGCTGTCCCAGTTTTTCAGGACTCCATCCCGTCCACAGCGACTAGACTCCATATACTGCTATCAGCAGCATGAAGAATCTGGCGCAGCCGGAACGGGAACAACCCTTTACTGGCTTGCCATTTTGAGGATTCATCTTCATCCAACCTTGAACCTCAGATATATGGCAACAAATGTGAACAGTAACCATCTACTGGGGGTGAATGTTATTGAAATTGGTTACTCTTACTGTCCCATTTATTCCAGTCGCTTTAGCGCCTTAAGAGCCCACGCGCGAACCTCAGGCGCATCACTACCGACAAAGGCCGATTCACCATTTTTCGAGATGCGATCTAGAACGAGCTCCATCCCTCTCACGAGATCCGCGTCAGGGATCTTTCGCTCTTCAACGGCGCATAACGCTTCAACCGCCAGCGTACTGTCTTTCCCTTCCAGCGCCCGCAGATACAGGGTCTTTTCCTCGTCCCAATCCCTTGCCCACCTCCTTGCAAAGAAGAGGGCGCTTTTCCGGTAAACTGGATTCTTGCTCTGCGCGATATGCCTCCAGTAACTCTCAGTTTCCCTCCAGAAAGGCACGTCGTTGTGAAGGGAAGTCCAAAGGCACCAGTCTATCAGCACGTCTACACGCTGCACGGGCATGACATCCGCTCGTTCAGCCAGCCACTTTACAAATTCCACGTTGTGCGCTTCCCAAAGCCTAGTGCAGCTTAAAGCAAGCTGACACGCATAGGAATACTCCTCACCGTTACTGACAATCAGTGCGCCGCTGAGAACAGAACTCTTCCTTGAAGGCGGTGCATTAGGAGCCTCTTCATCTGTATATCGGTACTCCAGGGGCAATGCCTCACCTCGTGCTATGGTCGGATCCTCAACCCCAAGAGCGCTTCGCCGCAAGGACGCCGGTATTGAATCTCGAAGTGAGGAAACCAGCGCATCCCCCCGTTCTTTTGCCCTCCTAATGCGCGCCTCGGCGTTTATTCGCGCATGTATTCGTGTAACCAGACGCACATTGCTGGTATATAGCCCGTCCGGTCCATCAGATTGGCGGTAATAGCTGATATGTTCGCCAACAACTGCCGTTACAGCAAGTAACGCCATTGCCACGAGCATGATCAACGTCAGTCCAAAGCGCCGTCTATCTTTCAACGCTCCTGCTTTGGCATTGAAGTTGGTTGCCATTAATTCACCTTGAACATAAGGCAAGTGGGAAGGAAAACAGGGAGAAAGCAGGGGACGAAAGCAGGGGACAGCCACCCATTTTTGTCTCTTTGTTTTGACTCTTTGTAGAAAGATATAAATTGGTGGCTGTCCCCTGTTTACTTATTCTCACGGTTTCTCTTCTGCGTCTACTGAGAGGCAGGTGTTTTTCGCGGAAGTCGAAGGGTCCGAACTTGGAACAAGATTGACACCCAAGGTTTCTAGTGCGACTTGGGCGAGATCACTTACCGTTTTGTCGCCTTGACCGTTTGGTTTCGGTTTCCAATCGCGCCAAACTTGCTTTATCGCATTTTGTGCCTCTTTATCACCAGCAGCCCATCCGGCTATGCGACGAAGTGCCATCTTCACTATCTCGGGTTCCTGTTCCTTAAAAGCTTCGAGGTAGACTTGCCTTGCCTCAGGCCAACTCTGCGTCCAGAAATGGGCCATATTTACTGCCCGCAGGCGCCAGTATGGATTCTTGCCATTGGCCATGCGCTTCCAATGGGAATGTGTATTCTTCCAGTACTGAGCGGGGTGCGGCTGGATGCTCAATGTTTCACCGAGTGTGTGAAAGTACATGAGGGAGTCGATGCGCTGGGGCGGCAGAACGTCGGCTCTTCTGGCCTGCCACTCCACCACCGCCTCGGAATGATATACGCCCCATAACGTTCCAGCAGCAATCTCCATTCCAGTTATGTAGGTTTTCTCAAAGGCATTTCGCACTACGTAATCGCCCGAGAAGACCGCTGCCAAATCATTTTCCTTGTAGTACTTCTCGAAAATTTTGGGAGCAAATTCGCGAGGCAATCGTCGACCTTTCGCGACCTGTGGATCTTCGGCTCCTACAGCCGGACGTTCCAGCGAACGAGGAACCGGGCCGTTTAAAGACTCATCAAGCGGGCGAGACTTACGTTGATTAAGAGCGCTTGAAAAACCATCGAGATCCAGGAGTCCAGCCACAACCACACCAGGTATGCTGGCCCCCCAAGTGTCGACCCGATCCGGCCCTAACCAGCCCGTCCACAGGGACCATAAGACGTAAAGAGGCACCAATACCGTCAGTGGTCTGAGGCACCCGCGGCGAAAGCAGCCTTTCTTCGGCTTGTCTTTCACGGTCGGATCTTCCTCACCTGGAGCAGGGAGTATGGCACTCATTTCTCTCTAATTCCTTTATCGCCCTCAGGAGGAAACGAACGCGGCATAGCGTCCATCCTCCATCTCGCCCCCTGCTTCACGCGAAGCACCGTGAGCGACTCTCCAAACTTACTCAGTAAAATAATCCGTGTCGGCGCGTTTGATGGCGTAGGCGGTTACGGTGGAGACGCCTATGTTGTAGTCGATCATGAGTTGGGCGAGTTGCTGGCCGTCGACGAGGATTACGCGCAGGTCGATGTTGGTGGCGTAGTCGCGGGCTTCTTTGGTGAAGTCGGAGGTGGTGATGAAGACTCCTTTGCGGGCGCGTTGGCCTTGGAGTGCTCCGACGAATTTTTGGATTTCGGGGCGGCCGACGGTGCCTTCCCAGCGCTTGGCCTGGAGGTAGATGGCGTCGAGGCCGAGGCGGTCTTCCTTGATAATGCCGTCGATGCCGCCATCGCCGCTTTTTCCAACGCGTTCGCCGGCGTCTTTGAGGGAGCCGCCGTAGCCCATGGCGACGAGGAGTTCGACGACGAGGCGCTCGAAGAAGACAGACGAGCAGTCTTTGACGCGGGTTAGGAGCTCAAGGGCGAGTTCTGCCCGCAAGCGCTGGTATGCGAACTCCAGTGATTCTTCGGGTGTGCTGTCATTTGCATTGTCCGATGCGGCCGGGGTCTCGATGCTGTCCTTCCTACTCGCCTCGCGGAATTCCCTGAAGCCATCGAAACGGTCCAAATACTTGACCGTAATTCGATCAAGCGGCTCCGTCAGCACTTTCTGCCCCTGCTCTGTGAGTACGAGAACACCCCTGCGTGGCGACTCAATCAGCCCGGCTTTACGGAGATAGCTACTTGCCCAACCTACGCGGTTATCGAAAATCGGCTGGCGGCCACTGGGTAACAATTGTTCACGTTCGGCTTGTGCAAGGTGGAACACCTCAGCCAGGGCTTCGATAGTTTCACGCAGGCTATGCTCTTGTCGGTCTGAGGCGAAGCGCAGCAGCGGCAACATGATCGACTGAAAGTCCGGTATTTCCACGTCTACCCCCTTGCAAGAATGCTGTACTCTGAAGGCTTCGTTCAGCAGGCCGCCCCGGCTGCGTGGGTATTGTATGCGTGCCCTACAGGGATACGCAAAGCGGTTCTGGCGGGCGGCTCAGGGTTGGAGGCGTGGGTGGTGCTCTTGTTGGAGTCACGGGGTTGAAGGAAGGGAAGCGGCCAGGGCTCGGGGTTGGTAGTGGTTTCGGGTGGCACCTTCAAGCCGCGTGACGAAGGAACGTGGCTTGTGGGTGTCTTCCTCCCTCTCCCGCTGGGAGAGGGAGGGGTGAGGGCTTCCGCACAACGCTGCACAAAGCCCACCGCTGCCTTTCCGCGCGTCCATGTAACCCCGAACTCCGATTCGGGGTCTTTGCCCTTTCTTCGCAGCGCGACGCTCGAACTTTAAAGATCCCGAATCGGAGTTCTGGGTTACATGAATGCGGGAAAGGCAGCGTTTGGCGTTAGCCCTCACCCCGCCCTCTCCCAGGGGGAGAGGGAGGAAGACAAGGGGGATAGGGAGGGGCTGCGGGTGCGGACCGGAACGGCTCGCGCTGAGGGATGTCAGCGGGTGTCTTTGATCGGGAGGGCGGGACGTCTATTGATTGGGAATGGGAGGCGGGGCCTGTTATTGTCATAGCATTGCGATGGGCGGGCGGTTCACTGGATGAAAGGAAGGCGAGATGCAGCAGACGTTTGGTATGGGTGGTTTCGGGGGCGGCATGGGCGCGTTTGCGTTGGTGGTGGTGCTGTGGGGGGTATTCGTCACGCTTTTCTGGATGGTGTGCGCGTGGCGGGCGATGCGGGCGCATGAGAAGCTGGCTGATTCTATTGAAACGATTGCGCGGAAGGAGCGTTAGGCTGTTTTTGTGTTGCGGAAAGCGGGGACAGTTTCCACTTTTGGCCGGGGGGACTGGTTGACTGTGTGGGCACATGAAGAGTTGGTGGCTTCGCAGGTTGTCCTTGGCTCATCAAAAGTGGAACAGTCCCCGTTTTCCGTATTGTGCGAAAGGGTTGATGTTATGGGCGAGAAGTTGTTCGGGGGCGCGATGCCGGGGTGGTGGTATGACGAGGCGCGGCATGCGGGGGTGAATTATGGGGACGCGGGGGTGGCGGAACGGTATGACGCGCGTCACTTGCGGTTTCGGGATTTTGAGAAGGAGGCGGAGGGAATTGTTGCGCGGCTGGGGTTGGGGAGCGGGGATTGTGTGATTGATTTGGGGTGCGGGACGGGGGCGTTTGCGCTGGAGGCGGCGTCGCGCTGCGGGGTGGTGCATGCGGTGGACGTTTCGCCGGCGATGCTGGAGCGGTGCCGGGTGAAGGCGGCGGAGCGGGGGCTTGAGAATGTGGTGACGCATTGCGCGGGGTTCCTTTCGTATGTGCACGAGGGGGCGCCGGCGGACGCGATGGTGTCGGTGGCGGCGCTGCATCATTTGCCGGATTTCTGGAAGGCGGTGGCGCTGCGGCGGATGGCGGGGATGTTGCGTCCGGGGGGGCGGCTGTATTTGTTTGACGTGGTGTATTCGTTTGGGGTGGAGGAGGCGGAGACGGCGCTGGACGCGTGGGTGGAGGGGATTCGCGCGGGGGCGGGCGACGAGATGGCGGGTGAGGCGGCGGTGCATATCCGGGATGAGTACAGCACGTTCGAGTGGATACTGGATGGGCTGTTGGAACGGGCGGGGTTTGCGATTGAGGAGAAGGTGGCGGGGCCGGGGGGCGGTCTGGGGTACGTTTGTGTGCGGATTTGATGGACGTGATGGACTTAATGGACGGGATAGACGGAGAAGGTGTGCGGGAGAGTACTTGCAATTGGGGGTTGGGGGCGGGTTTACTTTTGGCAGCCTTTGGTGTTTAATTGCATCGTAGGTTGAATCTTCGCTTTGCTCACCGGTCGAGGTGGGCGTCTACAGTTGCCCCCTTTTCCGTCTGGAGTTCCCGAGCTTCAAGCGGAATTCCCAATACCAAATTCAATGGTCGGCCAGCGACGCGTCACAAAGAGCCCCTTAGGCGTTGGCTCCCGCTCCATTGGGAAGGAATCCCATCCATGGCCATCACGATGAAGAAGGAATATTTGGTCCGATACAAGGATATTGCCCGGCTCCTCTACAAATACGGGCGTTCGGACTTGGCGAAGCAGGTAGGGTTGGACGAGGCGCTGGGCGCGGACAACCAGGCGTTCAATGACAAGCAGGTGGCGCAGGCGGAGGAGCTGGCGGACGACCTGGAGGCGCTGGGTCCGACGTTTATCAAGCTGGGGCAGTTGCTGTCGACGCGTGCGGATTTGGTGCCTCCCGCGTATCTGAAGGCTCTGAGCCGTTTGCAGGACAATGTGAAGGGGTTCTCGTACGAGGAGGTGGACAAGACGGTCAGCCAGGAGCTGGGCGTGAAGGTGAACCGGGCGTTCAAGGAGTTCGATCAGAAGCCGTTGGCGTCGGCGTCCTTGGGCCAGGTGCATCGGGCGGTGCTGCACAAGGGGCAGCAGGTGGTGGTGAAGGTGCAGCGGCCGGGCGTGAAGGAGCAGATCACGAACGATTTGGCGGCACTGCGGGAAATTGCGCAGTTCCTGGATAAGCATACCGATATGGGGCGACGGTTCCGGCTGGAGTCGGTGCTGGACGAGCTTGGCGCGGCGATGCTGCTGGAGTTGGACTACCGGCAGGAAGCGAAGCACCTGGTGATGCTGCGGCAGAACCTGGCGGAGTTCGAGTTGCTGTTCGTGCCTCAGCCGTTCAACGATTACACGACGTCGAAGATCCTGACGATGGATTATGTGTCGGGCACGAAGCTGACGGAGATCAGCCCGGTCGTCTTGACCGAGATCAACGGCGAGGCGTTGTGCGACGAGTTGTTCGCGGCGTATTTGAAGCAGATCCTGGTGGACGGGTTCTTCCACGCGGATCCGCATCCGGGGAATGTGCTGTTGACGATGGATCGGCGGATCGCGTTGCTGGACCTGGGCATGGTGGGTCACCTGAGCAGCGACGTGCAGCAGGATCTCATCAAGCTGCTGCTGGCGATCAGCGAGGGCCGGGGCGAGGATGTGGCGGATGTGGCGCTGAAGCTCGGCCGGCAGAACGAGGACGCGAAGAAGCAGGAGTTCCGGATGCGCGTGGGCCAGTTGGTGGCCCAGAATAGAAACGTGGAGATGGCGGATGTCGAGACCGGGCGCGTGGTGATGGAAGTGTCGCGCCTGGCCAGCGATTGCGGTATCTTCCTGCCGTCGGGGCTCACGATGCTGGGCAAAACGCTGCTCAACCTGGATCGCGTGGCACGGGTGCTGGATCCGAAGTTCGACCCGAACGCCTCGATTCGGAATCACGCGCGGGATCTGATGACGCGCAAGATGTCGAACAAGGTTTCGACGGGCACCCTGTTCCACAGCGTTCTGGAGACGACGGACTTCGTGCAGAAGCTGCCGGATCGGATGAACAAGATTTTTGATCTGATCGCGAACAACCAGGTGGGGATTCGCGTGGACGCCATCGACGAGGCCACGCTCATCAACGGGATCACCAAGGTCGCGAACCGGATTACATCGGGAATCATCTTCGCGGCGATGATTGTCGGCGCGGCGCTGATCATGCGCATCCCGTCGAGGTTTATGCTCTTCGGGTATCCGGCGCTGGCCATTATCTTCTTCTTGGTTGCGGCCCTGGGCGGACTCTACCTGGTGTACCAGGCGATGTTTGCCGATCCCAAGGACGCCAAGAAGAACGACAGTAAGGAAGCAAGATGACGCGCGCGGCCTGACGGGCGCGTTGACCGGAATAGCGCTCCCCTCTCACCCGGAACCCTGGGCGAGAGGGGAGCGGCGTTTTTTGTTGATACATCCTGTATTTCCGGGAACGAAGCCGCGTTTAGTGGCTTGGGAGTCCCGCAGGGAC
>JAVEWL010000150.1:0-9815 GCA_034004565.1 FCB group bacterium
TAGGCGGAGGCATGTTCAGCCAGTACTTGCGACGCCGCTCGATTGTCGCGCTAAGGTACTGCATTGCCAGATCGAAGTCCTGCCTGGCTGCTTCTTCTTCTTTGTACAGGCCCGACAAGATGGCCGCATGCACCATCATGCTTTGCGGGGACATCCGCCCCATGGGGTCCATCGGTGAGACTGACTCACGATAGTCGTCGTAGGAGTAGTGGTGTGCGGCGCGTTCCAGATAGGGCTGCGCTTCAAGCGGGTGTGTGGTTTGACCCAAATTCCGATTTGCCACTTGGCTCAGCAGGATTCCTACTTCGTACTCGAGGGGCATGTTGTCGGGATCTTCGGGGCGGAGGGCAAGCGCCGCCTTGTAGTGTGCGACGGCGGTATCACGGTTTTTCTCCACATCCGCCCGGGGGCGGTTGGGGTCATAAGCCTCCGCCAGGACCAATTCCTGTTCGAAGGAATTGCCCGCATCGGCGCCAGGAGAAGATGCGCCCTGCCCAGTGCCGTATGCGAGCAGAGCAATTATCACTCCGTACACCTTCGGGACCTCCGTTTGCGCCCACACGGTTACATTTTACCTCGTCAGTTGCTTCAGAGCCATCCTGATCGCCCTGATCCGAGTACGTCAATGACCACGATTGCGATGACGAGCGCGAGGATGCATCGATCAAAAACACAGAAGCCATTTCAGGGACAGACCACGAAATAGGTCGCAGTTCAGAACCGACTTGCGGCTGAGTTTCGTAGTCTGTCCCTAGAATAGCGGCGAGAAGCCGGGGGCGGTGGTAGATTGGATAATTGCTTGCTTTTTGCATTTGGCCAAGTCTATTGTTGTAGTCATGAGTAGAGTTGCGCGGGTGGTTGTCCCCGGATTCCCGCATCATGTGACACAGCGGGGGAATCGGCGGGCGGAAATCTTTGATACGGATGCGGACCGGGATGCCTATCTGCGGTTCGTGAAGCAGTATGCCGAACGTCACGGGCTGGCCGTGTGGGCGTACTGCCTCATGCCCAACCACGTTCATCTTGTGGTCGTGCCGGCGCGGGACGAGTCGCTTGGCCTGGCGCTGCGGGATGCGCATACCGTGTACGCCATGTACTTCAACACCCGCATGGATCTGACGGGGCACCTCTGGCAGGGGCGGTTTCGTTCGTGCCCGATGGACGGGGCGCACTTATGGGCGGCGGTGCGTTACGTGGAACGCAATCCCGTCAGGGCGGGACTTGTCGAGCGGGCCGAAGCGTACCCTTGGTCGAGCGCTGCGGCGCATTGCGGCTTGCGGCGCGACCCGCTTCTGTCAAACGAGTTTCCACCGCCGGGAGTCATCGGCGACTGGGAGGAATGGCTGTCGGACAGCGAGGACGAGGAATACGTGAAACGCATCCGCACCCATACCCATACCGGCCGTCCCTGCGGCACGCCAGACTTCCTGGAGCAACTGGAAAACCTGCTTCAGCGCGCCCTGCGTCCCAAACGGCGCGGCCCCAAACCCAGGAAGGCCGTCCCTGAGAAGCCGAGCGCTGAAGCCTATTTCGTAGTCTGTCCCTGAATTAGCCACAATTGATCCAAATTGGAGCAGTTTCGGGGCGGCTGCCGAGCTAATTCAGGGACAGACTACGAAATAGGCCGCTAAAGCGCGGATGGATAAGGGTCGTATTTCGTAGTCTGTCCCTGAAATAGGGGTGGGAATAGAAGTGATCGGAATTCGGGTTTAGCTTCATTTGCGCATGTATTTTTGCCCGGTGTCGTGAAACTGGAATGAAATTTGCGCTTGACACTGTTAAGTAGGCGTGGTAATCTTACCGTTTGTGGCCCCCGTTGAGGAGATTTCTGTCTTTAATTCCCGAACCCGGCGCGAGCTGGACAAGGCTCTATCTATGCGCCGGGGCTTCTGTCTTTTGTTTGGGAGATGGAATAGGGACCTCAAGTTTTCGCTGACCTTGGTGGGAGAACAAAGAGGGTATCTGCATGGCTGTCGCCCCCGTGAAGTCCTTTAATCGACCTACGTTGGGCCGGATCCCGGACGAGATGGAGCTTCCGGATCTGATCGAGATCCAGACGAAGTCCTACTCGGATTTTCTGCAATGGGACGTGCCTCCAGACGAGCGGGAACCGAAAGGGCTCCAGGAGGTATTCCTGGATGTCTTTCCGATTTCTTCTCCGGATGGTTTGACCCGGCTGGAGTTCGTCCACTATTCGTTCGCACCCCCCAAGTATACCGTGGAAGAATGCCAGGAGCGCGGGCTGACGTATGCGGCCTCGCTGAAGGCGCTTTTGCGGCTCGTGCGGTATGAAGAAGTCGGCTCGGGCGAACTGCGCGAGCGGATGATTGTGGAGCAGGAGGTTTTCCTGGGCGAGCTGCCCATGATGACCCCGACCGGCACGTTCATTATTAACGGCGCGGAGCGCGTGATTGTAAGTCAGCTCCACAAGTCGCCGGGCGTGTCGTTCGAGACGAAGCAGCACCAGAACGGCAAGTTCCTTCTGACGGCCCGTGTCATCCCCTACCGGGGCGCGTGGCTCGAGTTCGAATACGACGTCAACGATATCCTGTGGCTGACCATCGACCGCCGGTCGAAGATCCTGGCCACGTCGTTCCTGCGTGCCTTCGGGTACGAAACGAACGAGGAGATCCTGGCGCTCTTCTACAAGACCGAGAAGGCGCAGCCGGGCCGCACCAAGATTAAGGTGGGCACGAAGTCGCTGTCGCCCGAGGAAGTGGTCGGGCGCGTGGCGGCCTGCGACGTGATCGACCCGGAGACGGGCGAGATCATGGCCGACGCGGCCGAAGAGCTTAGCGCGGCGGCGGTGAACCGCATCATGGCCTCGAACGTGAAGGAGTTTGCGCTCCTGGACGCCGAGGACTTGCAGCGCGACCCGTCGATTGCCAGCACGCTGGCGCACGATGCGACGCAGACGATGGAAGATGCCTTGCGCGAAATCTACGCGCGCATTCGTCCCGGCGACCCCGCGACGGAAGCGACGACGCGCACGTTTTTCCAGAAGCTGTTCTTTGACGCAAGCCGGTACGACTTCGCGCCGGTGGGCCGCTATAAGATTAATCGCAAGCTTGGGTTGCAGACCTCGCAGGAAACGAAGACGCTCACGAAAGAGGACGTTGTCGCGACCCTGCAGTACCTTGTGCGCCTGCGCGGCGGTGAAGGCGTTTTGGACGACATCGATCACCTTGGCAACCGTCGCGTGCGCGCCGTGGGCGAGCTGCTGGCGAACCAGGTGCGGATCGGTCTCGTGCGCATGGAGCGGACGGTCCGCGAGCGCATGAATTTCCAGGAAGAGGACCAGTTGACGCCGCAGACGCTGGTGAACCCGAAGCCGGTCAGCGCGGTGATCAAGGACTTCTTCGGCCGCAGCCAGTTGTCGCACTTCATGGACCAGATTAACCCGCTCGCCGAGCTGACCCACAAGCGCCGTCTGAGCGCACTGGGACCGGGCGGCTTGAGCCGCGACCGCGCCGGATTCGAAGTGCGCGACGTGCATTCGACTCACTACGGCCGCATTTGCCCGATTGAAACGCCTGAAGGTCCGAACATCGGTCTGATGGCGTCGCTGTCGACCTATGCCCGCATCAACGAGTACGGCTTCCTCGAGACGCCCTACAAGAAGGTGGAGAACGGCAAGGTTGCCAAGCCGACCGAGATGTTGTCGGCTTACGACGAAGACAACTACATCATTGCCCAGGCGAACGAGCCACTGGACGAGAAGGGCCGTTTCCGGAACCCGAACGTGCTGAGCCGTCATCGCGGCGACTTCCCGAAGGTGGAGCCGGCGCAGGTCGACTACATGGACGTGTCTCCGAAGCAGTTGGTGTCCGTGGCCGCGGCGCTGATTCCGTTCCTGGAGCACGACGACGCGAACCGCGCGTTGATGGGCTCGAACATGCAGCGCCAGGCCGTGCCCCTGCTGCGGGCCGAGTCGCCGTTCGTCGGCACCGGTCTTGAGCACGTGACGGCGAAGAACGCGGGCACGGTCGTCCGGGCCGAGCGCGACGGCATCATCGAGTACGCCGACGGCGAGATGATCCGCGTGCGCCACAAGAGCGCCGCGAACGCCACCGACAAGGGCGAGAATCCCTTCCGCGCGGAAGTGGATGTCTATCGCCTGAAGAAATACATCCGGTCAAACCAGAACACCTGCATCAACCAGCGCCCGATCGTCATGAAGGGCGACAAGGTTGCGGCGGGCCAAATCATTGCCGACGGTCCGGCGACGGACAGCGGCGAGCTGGCCCTCGGGCGCAACGTGCTGGTCGCGTTCCTTCCGTGGGAAGGCTACAACTTCGAAGACGCCATCCTCATCAGCGAAGAGCTGGTGAAGGAGGACACGTTCACCTCGATTCACATCCAGGTGTTCGACATCGAAGCGCGCGACACGAAGCTGGGTCCCGAAGAAGTCACACGCGACATCCCGAACGTGTCGGAAGACGCGCTGAAGAACCTCGACGAGAGCGGCATCGTCCGCATCGGCGCGAAGGTGAAGCAGGGCGACATTCTGGTGGGCAAGGTGACGCCGAAGGGCGAGACCGAGCTTGCGCCGGAAGAAAAACTGCTGCGCGCCATCTTTGGCGAGAAGGCCGAAGACGTGCGCGACGCCTCGTTGTACGTCAGCCCCGGCGTCGAGGGCGTGGTCGTGGACGTGAAGGTCCACAGCCGCCGCGACAAGGGCGGCGACGGCGGCGCCAAGACGGCGCTGACGACCGAAGTCAATCGCATCAAGCGCGAGTACCAGAGCCGCATCGACGACATCCGCGACACCTTCGTGAAGCTGATGAAGGACGAACTTGTGGGCCGCAAGATCCACGAGGACGTGGTCGACCACAAGACCGACGAGCTGGTTCTCGAACGCAATAAGAAGGTCAAGGTTTCTCACCTCGAGAAGGCCGATTACAGCGTGCTGGCGCGCCTGCGCGTCGACGACCGCGACATTCAGCAGCGCCTCACGCGCCTGGTGAACATGGCCGCCATGGAAGAGGCGAAGCTCATCGCCTTCCGCGACAGCCGTCTCGACCAGCTCCGCAAGGGCGACGAACTGCCGCCGGGCGTCATCAAGCTCGTGAAGGTGTTCATCGCCACGAAGCGCCGCATGTCCGTGGGCGACAAGATGGCCGGCCGCCACGGCAACAAGGGCGTGATCGCGAAGATCATGGCCGTTGAAGACATGCCGTTCCTGCCGGACGGCACCCCGGTCCAGATCGTGCTGAATCCCCTCGGCGTGCCTTCGCGCATGAACGTGGGCCAGATCCTCGAGACCCATCTGGGTTGGGCGGTCAAGGCCCTCGGCATGAAGGTGGCGACGCCGGTGTTCAACGGTGCTTCCGAAGAAATGATTCGCGAGCACCTCAAGCGGGCCGGCTTGCCCGAAACCGGCAAGATCGAGTTGCGCGACGGGCGCACGGGCCGTCCCATGGACCAGCTGGTCACGGTAGGCCAGATCTACATGATGAAACTCAACCATTTGGTTGACGACAAGATCCACGCGCGCGCCATTGGACCGTACTCGCTCGTTACCCAGCAGCCGCTGGGCGGCAAGGCTCAATTTGGTGGCCAGCGCTTCGGCGAAATGGAAGTGTGGGCGCTCCAGGCCTACGGCTCGGCGTACACGCTCCAGGAGTTGCTGACCATTAAATCGGACGACATCCAGGGCCGCACGAAGGCGTATGAAGCCATCGTGAAGGGCGACAAGGAAGTCGACCCCGGCACGCCCGAATCGTTCAACGTGCTGGTGCGCGAAATGCAGAGTCTTTGCCTGGACGTCATCAAGCTCGTGCGGACCGAGAACGGCGGCGCGGACGTTGACGAAGACGAAGAAACGCTGGAGGGTTAATCTCTTGGCTAAATATATCGCCACAACCGGTGAGAAGTTCGATGCCATCCAGATGCGTCTTGCGTCTCCCGAGGAAATTCTGAAGTGGTCGCGGGGCGAAGTAAAGAAGCCCGAGACCATCAACTACCGCACGTTCAAGCCCGAAAAAGACGGCTTGTTCTGCGAACGCATCTTCGGTCCCGTGAAGGACTGGGAATGCGGCTGCGGCAAGTATAAAAAGGTCAAGCACCGCGGCATCACCTGCGATCGCTGCGGCGTCGAGATCACCGAATCCAAGGTGCGTCGCGAGCGCATGGGCTGCATCAAGCTGGCCGTGCCCGTGACCCACATCTGGTTCTTCAAGACGACTCCGAGCTGCATCGGCAACCTGTTGGACCTGTCGATCCGCGTGCTCGAGCGCATCATCTACTTCGAGCATTACATCGTCATCGATCCGGGCGACACCAGCCTCGAGAAGATGCAGACGCTTACCGAAGACGAGTACCAGGACGCCCGCGAACAGTGGGCCGACCGCTTTGTTGCCCGCATGGGCGCGGAAGCCATCAAAAGCCTGCTCGAAGAAATCGACGTGGATGCGCTCAGCGCCGAACTGCACACGCAGCTCGCCACCGCGACCTCGATGCAGGCCCGCGCGAAAGCCATCAAGCGCCTCAAGGTTGTGGAAGCCCTGCGCAAGTCCGGCAACAATCCCGCGTGGATGGTGCTGGATGTCGTGCCGGTGATTCCGCCCGACCTGCGTCCGCTCGTTCCGCTCGAAGGCGGACGCTACGCCACCTCCGACCTGAACGACCTGTATCGCCGCGTCATCAACCGCAACAACCGCTTGAAGCGCCTCATCGAGCTTCGCGCGCCGGAAGTAATCCTGCGCAACGAAAAGCGCATGCTGCAAGAATCGGTTGACGCGCTGTTCGACAACGGCCGCCACGGCCGTACGGTGCTCGGCGCCGGTAACCGCCCGCTGAAGTCGCTGTCCGACATGCTCAAGGGCAAACAGGGCCGCTTCCGCCAGAACCTGCTCGGCAAGCGCGTGGACTACTCGGGCCGTTCGGTCATCGTGGTGGGCCCGGAGCTGAAGCTCCACCAGTGCGGTCTTCCCAAGAAGATGGCCCTCGAACTCTTCGAACCGTTCATCATCCGCGAGTTGAAAGACCGCGGCATCGCCACCACCATCAAAGCCGCCAAGCGCGCCATCGCGCAGGGCCGCGAAGAGGTGTGGGACATCCTGGAAGAGGTGATCAAGGATCACCCCGTCCTCCTCAACCGCGCTCCGACGCTGCATCGCCTCGGCATCCAGGCCTTCGAGCCGGTATTGATTGAAGGCAAGGCCATCCGCATTCATCCGCTGGTGTGCTTCGCGTTCAACGCCGACTTTGACGGCGACCAGATGGCCGTGCACGTGCCGCTCATGCCCGCCGCGCAGTTGGAAGCGCGCCTGTTGATGATGTCCTCGACGAACATCTTCTCGCCGTCGAACGGACGCCCGATTGTGACGCCGTCGCAGGATATCGTGCTTGGCATCTCCTACATGACCAAGCAGCGCATCGGCGCCAAGGGCGAGTGGAAGGCCGAGTGGGGTAATAAAGAGGGCAAGATCTTCAAGCCCGGCAAGGTCTTCGCCGACACCGCCTCCGTCATCCTGGCCTATGAATCGGGCGAAACGGCGATGCACGCCGGCATCAAGGTATGGGCCGACGGCGAAATCATAGACACGACCGTGGGCCGCGTCATCTTCAAGGAAGCCCTGGGCGACCAGATCTCCCTGAAGGCGGTCAACCTAGAACAGAACAAGAACAGCATCGGCGACCTCATCGCGGAAGCCTACGCCAAGCTCGGCCACAGCAAGACCGTCGACCTGCTTGACGATCTCAAGCGCGTCGGGTTCCGGCAGGCCACGCTCGCGGGCATTTCGATTGCCGTGTGCGACATGCTTATCCCGGACGACAAGTCGGCCCTCATCAAGGCCGCCCAGGCCGAGGTCGGCCGCATCGACGAGATGTACCAGAACGGTCTGATTACCGAAGGCGAGCGCTACAACAAGGTCATCGACCAATGGACCACGACTACGGAATCCGTGTCGTCGTCCATGATGAAGCGCATGTCCGAGAACGACCAGGGCTTCACGGGCATCTACCTGATGCTGACCTCCGGCGCGCGCGGATCGAAACAGCAGATTCGTCAGTTGGCGGCCATGCGCGGCCTTATGGCCAAGCCCTCGGGCGACATCATCGAATCGCCCATTACCTCGAACTTCCGTGAAGGCCTGACCGTGCTCGAGTACTTCATCTCGTCGCACGGCGCCCGCAAGGGTCTGGCCGACACCGCCCTTAAGACGGCCGACGCCGGTTACCTCACGCGGCGACTGGTCGACGTGGCCCAGGACGTGGTCATCGAAGAGGACGACTGCGGCACGCTGTCCGGCATCTGGGTCGAGGCCCTCATGGACGGCACCGAAATCGTCGAGCCTTTGGAAGAACGCGTTGTCGGCCGCTTTGCGCTTGACGACATCATGGTCCCGGGCGAGGCCGAGCCGCTGGTTCGCGCCAACGACGAGATCGACGACGAGAAGGCCCACCTGATTGTCGAGAAGGGCCTGCCCGGCGCCCGCATCCGCTCCGTGCTGACCTGTCAGTCGAAGCGCGGCGCCTGCGCCAAGTGCTACGGCCGAAACCTCGCCACGGGCAACCTGGTGGAGTTGGGCGAAGCGGTGGGCATCATCGCCGCGCAGTCCATCGGCGAACCGGGCACGCAGCTCACCATGCGTACGTTCCACATCGGCGGCGCGGCGAGCCGGCAGGTGGAAGCGAGCGAGATTCGCGCCATTGAAGGCGGCACGATGCAATACCACAACGTGCGCACCGCGGAGAACCGCGAAGGCAAGCGCGTGGTGGTGAACCGAGGCGGTGAAATCGCCATCGTGAATGCCGAGGATAAGGAAGTGCAGCGCTTCGGCGTTCCCGCCGGCGGCCAGCTCTTCAACGAAGACGGCACCAAGGTAAAGAAGAGCCAGGTCATCTTCGCCTGGGACCCGTACAACGTGTCGATCGTCGCCGAAGCCAGCGGACACATTCACCTGGACGGCATGGTCGAAGGCGTCACGGTCCGCGTCGACATCAACCCGGATACCGGTTTGGCCGAACGCGTCGTGACCGAGCACAAGCAGGACATGCATCCCCAGATCACCATCCTGGGCAAGCAGAACGAAGTGCTCGCGTACGCGACCGTTCCGGCGCAGACGCACGTGCTCGTGGAAGACGGCTACGAAGTGCTCGCGGGCGACTTGCTCGCCAAGACGCCGCGCCAGTTCTCCAAGACGAAAGACATCACCGGCGGTCTGCCGCGTGTGGCGGAGCTCTTCGAAGCCCGCCAGCCGAAGGACCCGGCGGTTATCAGTCACATCGACGGTATGGTCGAGCTCGGCGGCGCCACGAAGGGCATGCGCAAAGTACGCGTCATGCCGCCCGTGGGCAAAGAGCGCGAGTACACCATCCCGCCCGGCAAGCATCTGAACGTTCAGGCCAGCGACCGCGTGTACGCGGGCCAGCGCCTCACGGACGGTCCGGTGATTCCGCAGGACATTCTGGAAGTGCAGGGTGAAGACGCCCTGCGCAAGTACCTGCTCGACGAAATTCAGCAGGTGTACCGTCTCCAGGGCGTGCGCACGAACGACAAGCACATCGAGGTCATCATTCGGCAGATGCTCCGCAAGGTGCGCATCAAGGACGACCCGGGCGACACGCCGTTCCTCGCGCACGAAGAGGTGGACAAGATCCGCTTCCAGGAAACGAACCAGCAGACGCTGATGCGCGGCGGACGTCCCGCCGAGGCGTCGCCGATTCTGCAGGGTATCACCAAGGCGGCCCTGAGCACCGACAGCTTCATCGCGGCGGCCTCGTTCCAGCAGACCACCCGCGTGCTGACCGAAGCGGCCTTGTCGGGCAAGCGGGACTACCTGCGCGGCCTCAAGGAGAACGTCATC
>JAVEWL010000151.1:0-9781 GCA_034004565.1 FCB group bacterium
GTAACGTCTCCTCCCACGGCATGGCCAACTCCTCCATGGCCATGCCGACCGGAGTGTAACCGATGTCCCTTGACTAAGTGTTACCGATGTTCGTGGATTAAGTGTTACCTATGTGCCTTGATCGGACCGGCGACGGTACCACCCTCTTAGGGTGGGGAACTGAGGGGAGGCGTGCGATCCCCGGGTTTCGGCGCGATAAAGCCCGCGCCTGCACCCGGGGCTATTCACATTCAACCCCTGCGGGGTTGGGGAACAAAACAACTGCCGATTACGAGCACGATTACGAGCACGGTGCGCCAAGCTAACTTGGGTGAGGAGGAAGCGGCGATGTGAGATAACGAGCGATGCAGCGGAAACCTTACATTGGAACCCGAGGGTGCAAGTCCCTCCCGGCAAGGGGTGCCGACCAGCCGGAACCGCGTGTTGCGTCGAGCGTGGCGACACGTTGGGCGAAGCGTACACAGGGGGTGTGTGGGCCGCGTGATTGAGCCCCGAAAGGTAAATCGTCGCGAGGCCGACGCCGTCGTGCTGGCGGAAGGCTATCTCGTCCCGGAGAAGGAACGGCAAGCGCCGGGACGGCTCGCCGGGGTCTGAGAGCGGGGCACGCACACACAGGGGTTCCCCAGGGACTTGGGAGACCCCGCGTCTATCCGTACATCGAGGCGGTACCGGACGCGACGGCAACGGAGCCAACGGGACGAGGCGCGGGGAGTCGGATGCCTTCATAGTACCGTGGATGCCGGGGAACGGACCCGCCGGACCCGGCGGAGGGAAGGGAGGCACGGGGCATGGACCCGACGGAGGGACAGATGACCGAGACATCGAGCCCGGAGCTCATCTCAACGAAACAACGGCGGATAGCGGAACTGGCCAAGCAGTACCCGCAGACGGCGTTCACGACGCTATCCCACCACATCGACTTGGCGTGGCTTACAGAGGCCTACCGGCGCACCCGCAAGGACGGGGCGGTGGGCGTGGACGGCCAGACGGCGACCGAGTACGAGGAGCACCTGGGGGAGAACCTTCAGTCCTTGCTCGACCGGGCCAAGTCGGGCCGGTACCGCGCTCCGGCGGTGCGGCGCGTGCACATCCCCAAGGGAGACGGCACGACGCGGCCGCTGGGCATCCCGAGCTTCGAGGACAAGGTGCTGCAACGGGCGGTGGCGATGGTGTTGGAGCCGTTGTACGAACAGGACTTTTTGGACTGCTCGTACGGGTTCCGGTCGGGCCGCTCGGCCCACGGCGCGCTCGAAGCGGTGCAGCAACGCCTGTGGTCGATGGGAGGCGGCTTTGTGTTGGACGTGGACCTGCGCAAGTTCTTCGACACCCTGGATCATGGGGTGCTAAGGGACCTGCTGGGCCGACGGGTACGCGACGGCGTGATAGTGCGGCTTATCGGCAAGTGGCTCAACGCGGGCGTGTGGGAGGACGGGGCGATAACGCACCCGGAGACCGGCACGCCCCAAGGCGGCGTCATCTCGCCGCTGCTGGCCAACGTCTACCTGCACGCGGTGCTGGACGTATGGTTCGAGAACGAGGTGAAGCCCCGGCTGAAAGGGGCGGCCTTTCTGGTGCGCTACGCGGACGACCTCGTCCTCGGTTTTGCCGAGGAAACGGACGCGCGGCGCGTGTGGAAGGTGCTGCCCCAGCGCCTGGAGAAATACGGGCTGCGCCTGAACCCGGACAAGACGCGGCTACTGGACTTCCGGCGGCCGGGCTCCTCCGGGGACGGCGGCGGTCCGGGCAGCTTCGACTTCCTGGGCTTTACCCACCACTGGGCGAAGTCAAGGAACGGCGCCTGGGTTCTCAAGCGGCAGACGTCCAAGAGCCGGATGAGCCGTGCGCTCCACCGGATACGGGACTGGTGCGCGTGTCATCGGCACCTTCCTATCCGGGCACAGCAACAGGCGCTGGCGAGCAAAATACGGGGCCACTGCGCCTACTACGGGATCACCGGAAACGCGCGGGCGCTGGTGCGGTATCGCGAAGGCGTGCTTATACTGTGGAAGAAGTGGTTGGACCGGCGCTCGCAACGGGCGCGCCTGCCGTGGGACACGTTCAAGCGCTTGCTGGAACGCTACCCGCTGCCGCCCGCGTACGCGGTCCACTCACGGTTTCGTTGCGTAGCAAATCCATGACCTGAAGAGCCGGATGCGTTAGTTGCGCACGTCCGGCTCTGTGGGGGGCCGGGAGGGTAACCTCCCGGTCTACCCGACAGCACGAGCACGAGTACGAGCACGAGCACGAACGGGGAAATGGAACGCCCGCCGGGCGGTTGGCGCGGCGGGCGTGTGGTAATCGCAATCCCTAGAAGAGATCCGGGATTTTCATCATGTCCTTTTCTTCGTGTTCCTTCGGTGCGGCGCCGCGGGCCTTGATGTGGTCGCCCGTGACCATCTCGCCGTAGCCCATGCCGGGGCCCACCATCGGGTACACGTGCGCATTCGGATCGATGAGGACCTCCAGGAACGCCGGCCCCTCGAACTTCACGAACTCCTCGAGGATCTGGCGCACCTGGGCCTTCTCGGAGAGGCGCTTCGCCCAGCCGAATCCGTCCGCCTCGGCCGCCTTCACGAAATCCTTCTTGTGGAGCGACTTGTCGGTGCCCGAGAAGCGCGTGCCGAAGTACATCGTCTGCCACTGGCGCACCATGCCGTCGCCGAGGTTGTTCAGCAGCAGCACCTTTACGGGCACGTCGTAGGTCGTGGCCGTCTCGAGTTCGCCGAGATTCATGCGGATGCTGCCGTCGCCGTCGATGTCGATGACCACGCGATCTTTGCAGGCCAACTGCGCGCCGATGGCCGCCGGCAGGCCAAAGCCCATCGTGCCCATGCTGCCCGAGGTGATGAACGTGCGAGGGTGGTGGAAGTGGCCGTACTGGGCCGCCCACATCTGGTGCTGGCCCACGCCCGTGCAGACGATGGCCTCGCCGCCGGT
Source organism: FCB group bacterium (assembly GCA_034004565.1). Classification (GTDB taxonomy): domain Bacteria; phylum Hydrogenedentota; class Hydrogenedentia; order Hydrogenedentales; family SLHB01; genus JAVEWL01. The sequence continues at coordinate 2,938 of JAVEWL010000151.1, forward strand.
GATCTCGCTCAACACCTCGACGATCTGCTGCGGCTGGATGAGCTCGCTGTCCTTGTCGTAATTGAGCGCGTGGTTTGTCTTCAGGTGATTGATGTACTTCACCCAGAGGGAGAAATCCTTCTTGAACGCCTTGCCGCGCTCGATGAGGTCGCGCAGGGCCGACTGCGCATCGCCGGCGTGAGCCCAGTGCACCGACTTTACCTTGCCGATCTCGGCGGCGTCGATGTCGATGTGGGCGATGTGCTTCGCCTTGGGCGCGAACGCGCTCACCTTGCCCGCCACGCGGTCGTCAAAGCGCGACCCGACGGCGATCAGGAAATCGCAATCCTCGACGGCGTAGTTGGCGTAGGGCGTGCCGTGCATGCCCAGCATGTGCAGCGCAAGCTCGTCGTCGGTGTCCATGGCGCCGATGCCCATGAGCGTGGTCACCACCGGAATCTGGAAGCGCTTGGCAAACGCGCGCAATTCGTCGGCCGCGTTGCTGTTGATGATGCCGCCGCCGGCGTAGATGAGCGGGCGCTCGCTCTCGCCCAGCATGCGGAAGAACTCCGCGGCCTCTTCCTTATTGACGCGGGCCGCGCGCAGCTCGGCCATGCGCTTCTCGTAGCCGCGGAACTCGAGGTAGCCTTCGCCCTTGAACTCGCCCGTGTAGTTCTGGACGTCTTTCGGCATGTCGATGACGACCGGGCCGGGCCGTCCGCTGCGGGCGATCTCGAAGGCCGTGCGCACCGTCGCCTCGAGTTCCTCTTCCTTGGAGACGAGGAACACGTGCTTGGCGCACGCGCTCATGATGTTGTAGACCGGCGCTTCCTGGAACGCGTCCGAGCCGATGGCCGCCTTGGGCACCTGGCCGCACAGGAGCACGACCGGAATCGAATCCGCCATGCAGTCGCGGATGGGAGTCACGCAATTCGTCGCGCCGGGGCCGGAGGTGACGATGAACACGCCCACCTTGCCGCTCGCGCGCGCATAACCCGCCGCCATGAAGCCCGCGCCCTGCTCGTTGGCGGGTACGACGAGGCGAATCTGTTCCTCGGGCGTATGGGCGGAGTTGTAGCGGAAGATGGCGTCGTAGGTCGGAAGGATGGCGCCGCCGCTGTATCCGAATACGGTGTCCACGCCCTCGTCGGCCAGCACCTGGATGGCCATCTCTGCGCCGGTCATGGTCTTTCCGGCCAGCGGATGCTGCGCGACCGCCTTTACCTTGGTGCTCGTCTGCTCTTTGATCTTCATAAGCCTGAGGCCCTTGTGTTACGGCCCGAATACATGCAGGACAACGCGTATCCTACCCAGTTTGATGCGCCCGCCGGGCCGTTACGTGCACGCATTGTGGCGTGAAATAAAGTGTTACAGCATACTTCCTGCGCGGCGGGCGCGTCAAATGCGGCAGCGGCGAGGCGGAATGCGGAGGGTTCACTTCTTGACGCGGCGTCCGATCCCGTAAAACGAACTCACCGTTTCCCCGAAAACGGCGTCGTAGTTGTTCGGTATCAGTTCCACCTCCTCGAAGAATTTCCCGAGCAGCGCTTTAAGCGATTGCTCCGAGAAGAAGTGGAGATGGTCGTTGTTAACGTATTCCTGGGGACCGCAGGGCACCTCGAGCACCAGGCCGCCGCCCGGCTTCAGTACTTCGACAACCTGCTCGAGGACCTTCACGACGTCGCGAACATGCTCGAGCGTATGAAACGTCAGGACACCGTCGTAATAATTCCTGGGAAGATCCATGTCTTCGAACATGCCGAGGCGGATGTCCACGCGCAACGCCTCGCGTCCTTTGGCAATGATGCCCGGGTTCATGTCGCAGCCCGCGGCCTCGTGCCCCAGATCCGTGAGCGCCTTCACGAGCATGCCTTCCGAGCATCCGATCTCGAAAAAGCGCTTCTTCTCCCCGCTGTCGTCCAGGAATCCCCCGTGCCGCAGCGCTTTCAGACGCACGTCGATAAACACTTTCCACTCGTCGCTCGGGGCGACGCCGTGGATCCCCTGGTGCCCTTTGTCGCCTTCCCAATAGGAGAAATCCCGGTAGATCCGTTTCAGAATGCGCTTCTTGGGCGCAAGACGGGCGTAGACGTGATCGCAGCGAGTGCAACGGTCCAGCGGAGTGTACTCCGCCTGGTGTTCGAAGGTGGGCTGGCCGCCGCAGATCGGGCAGGAACGGACCGGGTATGTGAAATAAGGCAGCTTGTAGAGAAAGCGCACATCCCGCAGGAAGACTTTGGACGCAACCCTGCGAATCGGAAGCGGTATGCGCTGCTTGAGGCCCATCGTCGCATCTCCTTACAGAAGAGTTATTCGAACACGGGCACGATTCTAGCCGCGCGCGCCGCGGAAAGCCAGTGTGCGGATGGCGAGCGAATCGGCTTGCGCCGGGCCGTTGAAATGCCATTCGGGTGATGTTACCATCCCCCGCATGGCGGGATGGAATTACTCAAGCGATCGGCAAAGGCAGGTGCGCCGTATTTTTCCCGAGTTGCTGCGCAGCCGGGAGCTTCTGCTCGATCTTGTTTCCAAGGAACTGCGCATCCGCTACCGCTACGCCTTGATGGGGTTTCTGTGGGCCTTTCTCGAACCGCTCCTCATGACGGCGATCCTGTATTTCGTGTTCGGGATTGTTTTCAACTTCCGGGGCGGCGCCACAACACCCGCCATGTACGCGGTCTCTCTCCTGACGGGCCTGGTGTTCTGGCAGTTCCTGTCCCACACGCTCGGCGCCGGCGCACGCTCCCTCGTGGACAACGGAAACCTGGTCAACAAGGTCCTGTTCCCGCGCGAGGTGATTCCCCTGTCGGTCGTGGGCGTAAACCTGGTGAACCTGCTGATCGGCACGGCCATTTTGCTGGGGTTGTTCCTGCTCCTGGGAGGCCGGCTCGGCGCTCAGGCGGTCTGGCTGCCCGTGCTGTTCGGAATTGAACTGGCCCTGGTCGTCGGGCTGGCGCTGCTCCTCTCGAGTCTGAACGTCTTCTACCGGGACGTGTCCTACGTCGTCGATGTGGGCCTCATCCTCGCCTTCTACGCCACGCCCATCTTCTACGATTTCCGCGCCGACGTATTCCCCAGGCTTGTCGAGCATCCCTGGCTCTATTACACCTACATGATGAATCCCATGGTGGGATTGATTTCCTCGTACCGGCAGGTCCTGATCGAAAATCAGCCTCCCGTGCTCGAGTTGGTCGCAATTCCCGCCATTCAGTCCGGAATCGCGCTCGTCGTGGGCGCGGTCGTGTTCCGGCGCAAGGCAGGCATTATGTCGGACTATCTCTGATGCCCATTGTCGAAGTACAGAACGTATCCAAACGGTTCGCGCTGCGGCGCAGGAGGCACGCTCTCCTGAGCCGCCGCGGCCTCGCGCATCTGCTGCGCCTCGGTGAAAAGGAGCAATTTGCCGCGCTCGACGGCGTCTCCTTCACCGTGGAACCCGGCGAATGCGTCGGCATTATCGGCCAGAACGGCTCAGGCAAAAGCACGCTTCTGAAGCTTATTGCGGGCGTGACGCTGCCGTCCTCGGGCCGGGTCGCCGTCCACGGGCGCGTGGCCTCGCTGCTCGAACTCGGCGCGGGCTTCCACAGCATCCTTACCGGCCGCGAGAACATCTACCTCAACGCGGGCATCCTCGGCATGCGCCACGCCCAGGTGGCCGAGGTCTACGATTCCATCGTCGAGTTCTCCGGCATCGCGTCGTTCATCGACAACCCCGTCGACACCTATTCGAGCGGCATGTACGTCCGGCTCGCGTTTGCCGTGGCCGCGCACGTCAACCCCGACCTGTTCCTGGTGGACGAAGTCCTGGCCGTCGGCGACGAGGAGTTTCAGCGCAAGTGCCGCCGCCGCATCGCCGAATTCCGCGAACAAGGCAAGACCATCCTGTTCGTGTCGCACGACCTGGGCATGGTGCACAGCCTGTGCGAGCGCGTCATTCTCCTCCACAAGGGCAAAATGGTTGTCCGCTCGAACCCGCAGGAAACCATCAAGTATTACATGCGCCTCGTCGGCAACCCCAAGGGCGTGCACACCTTGGCCAAAGGCGATGTCGAGGTCGTGTCCAACAACGGCCACATGAACCTCTTCTACCAGCGGAAGGAACTTACCGGCGGGCAAGGGCTCGAAGGCAAGCTCCGCGCGATGCAGCAGGATCACCATACCTCCTCGGCGGATTGGGAGATCGCCACGAGCGGTCCGGATCAATGCGTGGCGCGCGGACGTATGCACCGGTTGCCCGTTACACACGTGTGGACAATCAAGATTGAAGGCAAGACGGTCATCTGGCGCATGGGAATCGAATGCCGGAACCCCGTGCCCATCGACCTTATTGAAGCCAATCTCCTCATTTCATCGCAATACACCGAATGGGTGTACGGAGACCTGAGCGGGGTGTTCCCGGAAATCCTTCCCGAGGATACCGAGTGGAACGCCGTCGTTGCGCCCGACGTGATGGCAAACGAGGCCGCCGCGCTTCCGCGCGAGGATTCGCAACTGCCGACCGTGCTCGTGGACGTCAAGCATCACAAGCCCTATATGCGCCTGGTGTGGGCCAATACCGACAGCGCCACGGGATGCCGCGTCTTGCAGGCGAACGCGCGCGTTCCGGCGGCCGACGAAGAATTCGCGGCGGGCTACCACGACCTCCTCACCTTTCATATCCAGCTTGGCCTGACCCGCGAAGAGGTGCGCCGGAAGGTGACCGAGGAGCGATCCCTGAAGCTGGGCGCGCTGACGGCCGTCTTCGAGCACGGCCGCATCCGCCTGAACTACGGCGATACGCTGCTGACGACCCTGGTTCACGCCTATACCTCGATGCTTATCAGCGACCTCTGGAACGACAGCATCAACCTGCAATGGGGCGCCGTCGAGCGCGAAGGCGATCGCCTGACCATCTCCGGCTATTCCCGCCGCTTCCCGTTCCGCCAGATCTGGGAACTCGAACCGGTCGAAAACGGATTCTCATGGCGCGTACTGCTCGAGGCGTTCGAGCCCATCGACGTGCAGGAATACCACGCCTCCATCATCCTTCGACAGGAGTATTCCCGCTGGCGCACCGACCACGAATCGGGTATATTCCCGCCCTTTGAACCCGGAGTCGAGGACTGGCGGCACCTCAACCACTCCTACAAGCCCGGCCTCCACATCACCGCCTCCGGAGACGAGATCCCCGATGTTACTCTCGAGGCCGATCCGGAAAAGGGCCTTCCGCGCATGACCCCGCTCAACACGGGCGCGGGACAGCGCGGCCGTGTCCTTCAGGCGCTCCACACCGCCGACACGTGCCTGATTCACTACGAACCGGGCACGCACCTCTACTCGTCCACCCGAATCATCGTTAAACCCCGGGAAGATTCCTAGTTTCCCAGGCGTTTCCAGTGGTGAACGGGTGCGACCTGTTCCGGGACCCCCTGCACCCTCAACCGAAAGACCGATTCCAAATCCCGCATGGGCAAATGTTTAATCATCGTGGTTCAATCGGAGGCACATTATGACGCCTAAGACGGCGGAGTTGCAGACCGTCCAACCGCTCGGTACGGAAACGGATGCGTCCCGGTCAGTCCTGAAGACGAAGAAGCGGACCCTGACGCGGCGCGGCGTCATGTGGCTGGGGCAGACCTGCAATTTGCGGTGCTACTTCTGCTACTTCCTCAACCGCATATCGAACGCGCACCACCCCGAACACCCGTTCATGGACATCAAGAAGGCCAAAGACCTCTGCAAGACCCTGCGCGAGTTCTATGGCAATACCTCCATCGACATCCAGGGCGGCGAGCCGACCATCTATCCCGACATTCTCGAACTCATCAGTTACTGCAAGGAAATCGGGCTCCATCCCACGCTCATTACCAACGGACTGCATCTCGCGAAGCCGGGCGTGCTCGAGCAGTTCCGCGATGCCGGCGTGCGCGACTTCCTCGTGAGCTTCCACGGCATCGGCGACGTCCACGACGAAGTGGTCTGCAAGAAAGGCGCCTTCGAGAAGATGGACCAGGCCGTGCGCCGCATGCAGGAACTGGGCATCCCCATCCGCTTCAACTGCACCATGTCCAAGCCGGTGGTTCCGCTGCTGCCGGAAGTCGCCAAGAAGGCCATCGAATACGGCGCCGTGGCGGTGAACTACATCGCCTTCAACCCCTTCGAAGATCAGGAAACCGGCATTCGCACCCACGAAAATGTGGCGAAGTACTCGGAGATCAAACCCAAGCTCACCGAAGCGATGGACCTGCTCGAAGAAGCCGGTATCGAGGTGAACGTGCGCTATCTGCCGCTGTGCCTGGCCGAGCCGCGTCACCGCAAGAATTACTACAACTTCCAGCAACTGCCGTATGACCACCACGAATGGGACTACCAGAGCTGGATGTGGACGGGCATGCAGACCCAGCGCATGAAAGAAGGCGGCCTCATGCCGGCCTTCCGCCTCGGACCCTACGCGCGCGACCTCTACGAGAGCGACCCCCACCTGCGCCGCGAGGCCTACGAGAAGAACCCCGTCAAAGGCCGCATGAAATACGGCGTGCAGCATGCGCTGTCGCGCGCGGCGCAGTTGTTCAAGGGCAAGGAAACCCTCTGGCGGGAAGAGGCGATCGTGCGGCCGCAGGCCGACCTCAAGTACCGCTACCACGAAGCCTGCGAGCGTTGCCCGGCCCGGTCCATCTGCGACGGATTCCACGGCGACTATGCCGAGCTCTTCGGAACCGGCGAGGCCACGCCCCTCAAGGACATCGAGCCGACCAAGGACCCCTTGCGCTTCATCCGCGACCAGGAAAAGCTCGTCGAACCCGAAGACCGCTCCTGGGCGCTGTAAGCCTTACCAAGAAAAACAACGCCCCCAACCCGGAAAACAGGGACTGTTCCACTTTTGATG
>JAVEWL010000152.1:0-9728 GCA_034004565.1 FCB group bacterium
GTATGGACGCCGTCCACGTTATACCCGCTCGTAAAGAGGAACCGCATCTGCGGGAAGCGTCCCTTCAGGCGCTCGTATACGGCACGGCCGCCCAGCCCGGGCATGACCACGTCCAGCAGCGCGAGAGCGATTTCAAATCCGCGCTCTTCGGCCATGGCCACCGCCTCCTCGCCGTCTCTCGCGCAGATCACGCGGTACCCGGCCTTTTCGAGCACAAGGCGCGTGACCTCGCGCACCATGTCTTCGTCTTCGGCCAGGAGAATCACCTCGGTCCCGCCGTTATCCTGCCCCAGCTCCGGCTTTTGCACTTCTTCCGGCCCGGCACTCACCTTGGGAAGGTAGATCTTGAACGTGGTGCCCTTGCCGGGCTCGCTGCTGACATCGATGAGGCCGCCATGCTGCCGTACAATGCCGTAGACGGTTGCCAGTCCCAAGCCCGTCCCCCTGCCGACTTCCTTGGTAGTAAAGAAGGGGTCGAAAATGCGCTTGATAATTCCGGGATCGATTCCGCACCCGGAGTCGGACACGCATAGCATCACAAAGCGCCCCGGCGCGGCCCAGGAGCGCGAATCGCAAAACTCCTCATCCAGTTTCACTTCTTCCGTTTCAATACTGAGAATGCCGCCTTCGGGCATGGCGTCGCGCGCATTCACGCTCAGGTTCGTGAGCACCTGCTCCATCTGGCCCCGATCGGCGCAAACATACTTTCCCTCGCCTCCCGGAGCAAACCGAATAACGATGTGCTCGCCCAGCACGCGCGCGAGCATCTTCAGTACAGACGCCACCACTTCGTCAATGTCGAGGTTCTCCGGTCGCATTACTTGCCGCCGGCTGAACGTGAGCAATTGGCGTACGAGCCGTGCGGATCGATCCCCGGCCTTGGCCACTTCTTTCAGGAGATCCCGGACCGGACTTTCCCCGGCCAATTCCTCCAGGGCCACTTCCGTGAACCCGTTGATCACCTGAAGGAGGTTGTTGAAATCGTGGGCGACCCCGCCCGCAAGCTGCCCCACGGCCTCCATTTTCTGCGCCTGGCGAAGTTGCTCTTCGGCGCGGTGGCGCTGCTCTTCCGCGCCCAGTGCCGCGGAAAGGATGCCCATGATCCGCCTGTCGCCCTCGTTCGGCACGGTATGCGCGGAAAACAGCACGCACAAGGCGCCTCCCGACTCCGCCCCGCTGCGCACCGAATGGCCCAGGTAAGATTTCCAGCCGTTAAGGGCCGCCGCCGCAACCGTCTGCGGATAAGGAGCTGTCGGCAGGTCCGCAATCGCCAGAGGCCCGTCCGCAGAATTGCGAATCAACTCGGCGCAGACCGTGCCTGCGGCCGTCGTCTCTTTGGAGTAACCCTGCACATTCCCCCATTCTCCTACCGAGACGAGCGTGTCATTGGCGATGCGGCGGTAAAACGCCGCGTTCCCTCCCAGCAGGATGCCGCAAAGCGCCGTGATGTGCCGCACGTTCTGTTCGTAATCGGGTCCCAGGCTCAAGAGGCATTCGGTGACCCGGCGCATGCGATCCTCGATCTTCTTGCGCTCGGTAATGTCGACGGCCGCGGACAGTATTTGCCGCTCGCCGTTCAATTCGACGAGCCGGCTGGAAATCAAGAGATGTTGTGCGGACCGATCCCGGATACGAATCACAAGCTCCACGTTTTCACAGGACCCTGTTTCGCCGAGGCGCGCCAGCACTTCCTTTGAGCCCTTGTCATCCGCAAACAGACCCAGTTCTCTTTGATTTCGGCCTATCGCCTCCTCGTGTTCAATGCCCAGTTGCTTCAAGAACGCCCGGTTGACGAGCCGATACCGGCCCTCGGTATCCGTCACAACGCAGGAGTACGGGAGCAACTCGAAAAGGGCGCGGAAGCGTTCCTCGCTGGCCAACAACGCCTTCTCGGCCTGCGCACGCTCTTCAATCTCCGCGTGCAATTGCTCGTTCGCCGCGGAAAGGGCTGCCGTTCGTTTCTTCACCACCTTCGCCAACCACCGGTTCCACGCGATAAAGGCGCCGACGATCAAGATCACCGTTGCCGCAATTTCCCAAAGCAAGTTGTAGTCGAAGCCGTGCTCGTACTTGACGGTAAACCACTTCTGGAAAATACCCTCGCGCTCCCGCGACGACAGTGCATCCAAGGCCTTCGTCAGTATGGAGTACAAAACCGGGTCTTCCTTGCTTACGGCCATGGCGACGTCGAATCGGTACGGCGTCTCGCCAACTACCTTCAACTGCGCGAGCCCAATCTTGCGGATGTAATGGGTCGTCACGGCCACGTTGCCCACGAAGACATCCGTTTCGCCCCGCGCCAAGGCGTGCAGCGCGTCCGGGATCGTCTCCGAAGCCACAAGCAGGAGCTCGGGATGTTCCGCGACGAGCAGCTTCTGAATGCTTTCGCCCTCCACCACCCCCACGCGCTTCCCCGCCAAGCGCTCAAGACCGCCCAGATACGTCACCTCGTCCCGAGAAAAGATCCCCGCGGGAAGCGACAGGTACGGCGCGGTGAAATCCAGGTATTCCATGCGGTCCGGCGTCTGTACAATGGCCGGCGCCATATCCATCTTTCCGGCGCGCAGTGCGGTCATCGCCTCGTCCCAATTGCGGGTGGGAACCACTTCAAAACGTATGCCGAGCATCTGCTCTATACGAGTAAGATAGTCGTTCGCCACGCCCTCGATTTCCCCGGACTCGCCAAGGTATTCGATGGGCTCCCAGTGGGCGTCGCTGGCCACGCGCACGGTGGGATTGCTCCGCAACCAGGCGCGTTCCTCGGGCGAGAGATTGAGCACCTTTAAACGAAGGGCGGGATCGTCCATGTGGCTCGCCCATCGCGAAAGAATGGACCGATACTCTTCTCGGGGAATCGAGGCAAGGCTCTTGTCGAGCGCGCTGTGCAACTCGGGCCAATCCTTGCGCACGTAGAACGCCGCCGGACAACCGTCGTAAAACACGTTCAGCACCGCCAAATCGCGGACCAGGTTCTTCTGCTGCATGTGGTCGATGATGCCGTAGACTTCCAGGAGGGCGTCGGCGCGCCCGTTCAACACGGCGCTGATGCAGTCCGTGGCATCCGGCAGCTTAACAAGGCTGTTGCCTTCAAACGTGCTCAGGAACGGGTGCTTCAGGTCCCAGCCTTCCACCAGTACGATGCGTTGCCCTTGGAGGGTTAAGGACTTGTTGGACAACAACGGAGAATCCTTGCGGACCCAAAGAGAGTAGGGCAGGTAAATGAAGTCCCTGGTCTTGATGTAGCTGGCCTGGTAAGGGGTGTCCAGCGGATCGTTCAGCGTAGTGACGTCTGCTGTTCCTTCACGGACAGACTCAACCAGCGCCTCGTAGTTCTCGCCGGCCCATTCAACTTCGATTCCCAGTCCTCGTTCGATACGCTCCCCGATTTCCTGGAGGATGCCGCAGGCCTGACCGGTCTCGTCGCGAAAGATATAGGGCGGACTGTTCATGTCCGTCGTGATTACGATTCTCGGGTGCTCGCTCAACCATTGGGCTTCCTCTTCGGAGAGGACCACGGGCGCGCCGGCGGAAGCGGAATTCGGGGAGGGGATATCCTCGGGCATCCACGCCTCCTGCAAACGCTTTCGGTCGCCCGCCGTCACCGAGGCAATGGCCTTGTTGAACACGGACAGCAGAAGGGGTTCGTCGTTGCGTAGGCCCAGCCGCGCGTGGCCAATGGGAGGATCTCGATACACCAGCCCAAACTTGAGGTTGCTGAGAAACCGCTTCGACATGAGGTCGTACAGGCAGCCCATGTCGTCAAAGAGGCCGTCCACACGCCCTTCGATCAGCAAGTCCAGGCCCTGGTCCAAATCGCTGACAGGGGTAATAGTGATTCCGGGAAAGCGATCCTGCAACACCGCGAGTTGCGAAGATCCCGACTTCGCGGCGACGCGGCGTCCCTCGAAGTGTGCCAGGGCCTTCAGCGGAGGCTCGTCACGCCGCACAACCAACGCCTGGGGATACTCCAGGTACACCTCGGTGAAGTTTAGATAGGGCTTGCGTTCTTCCAGCCAGTCGGCGTTGATCACCCCGTCGACTTCGTGCCGGAGGGCCTTTTCCAGGGCTTCGTTCCACGAGGAACCTTCAAACTGGATCGTGATTCCCAGCCGTTTCCCCAACAGACGAACATAATCTATCGAGACGCCAACCAGTTGTCCGTTGTCATCGCGGAAGTTTCGGGGAGAATAGGTGTCGTCCACGCTGAGCGTAACCACCGGGTGCGCTATAAGCCAACTCTGTTCTTCCGGAGTGAGCGGTAACGAGGATTGCCCCGATGCCCGGGGCGGCACCGCCGAGGCGGCGGAAGGCGGTTCAAGAGCGTGGGCGCGCGCCTCGACGCTCGAGCACAGGACGGCGGCAAGACACACCAGCAGCCCGAACGGTCCGATTCCGATAAAACCGGATCGGAGCCCCCTCAACCCGACAGCGGGATCCAGCGCCAATTGCACCATGATACCGATCCGCCCCACTCCCCGCCCACCCAGATCCTACACCTTGAAGCAGCAATTATACTCCACACCCACGCGTTTCAACATTCCGAATACGCCCGGCAATCGCCAGAATACCGCAACCACCCTAACCCCTTTACCGGCAACATACTGCATCACCACCACAAGCCCTCGGGCTGCTCCGGCGCGACCGTTGCGCTTGCCGATCCGGCGGACACGGGCCTTCGCCCGGTGCGATAAACATCGAACTCGGGCAATGCAATTCCCGAACACCCCAAATGCGGCGGTTCATCGGGTATTTCCGGGAGCCGCAGTTCTTTTCGTGCTCGTGCTCGTGCTCGTGCTCGTGCTCGTAATCGGCTCTTGCATTTGTTCCCCAACCCCGAAAGGGGTTGGGGAACAAATGCAAGAGCCGATTACGATTACGATTACGATTACGAGAACGAGTACGAAGAAGATCGATTACGAGCACGATTACGAGCACGAGCACGAGAAGGAAGGCCGTTCCCGGAAATACCGGATGAACCAAATGCGGCGGCGCCGGAACCCCTGGAGGCTCCGGCGCCGAATTCTCTCACAATCTCTCGTATGGCAACACACATGAGGACTTACCACGAAGTCCGCTCAAACGGATTATTTCTTCTTAAGCTTCCGGGTAACGACGCCGGCCAGGCCCAATCCCATCAGCAGCAGCGAAGCCGGTTCCGGAACCACGTTGCGCTCGGGATGGTAGTTCAGGTTCGCCACGTCGTTACCGCACTGCAGGGTCCAGTGGATGGCCATGCCGTTGTCGTACAAGGACGCCAACTGCGATTCGGAAAGCCCCAGGCATAACTCGATGATGTTGTGGTCGTTCCAACGGTCGGAGGTTTCCGTGCCCGGCCGCGTGTCCGTGTAGACGACCTGCGCGTTGGGATAGATGCGGGTGGCCAGGGCCGTATTAGCCGCGTATTGGCCCGTGCCGGGGAACTGGTCGGCATCCGGGTTCGTCCACCACGTGCCCGTGCCGGTGTACACGTTCCCCGCCGCGTGCGCGCCGCCAACGCCGACCGCCGTATCCCACCCGTCCATTCCGAAATCCAGGAACACGTCGCCGGGTTTGAAGGTACGGCTGCCCCAGGGAAGACCGCTTTGCTCAAGACCCGTCGCGATGGCGATGTACAGGTTCGAGCCGTCCAAGTAAGCGAACATGGCTTCGATGTCGCTGTTCTGGCCGCCGTAGCCCGGCCCCACGTAGCCGTTGGAACCCACGCTGTCTTCGGACCACCAAGCCTCGACTTCCGCCGTTGGCGTCCAGTTGTTTCCGTTGACCTGGGTGGGAGTGGCCACACCCCAGTCCGACAGACTGCCGTCCACGGTGATATCTAAGGCCGCGGCCATGGGATTCACCGCCAGGAAGGCAAGCAACACTATTCCCGTCAACGCATAACGCACGATGGATGGCATGATTCGTAGTCCCCTGTCTATGCCCAAGTTAAGTAGCGCCCACGACAAGAGAGCATTAATCGTGCCAATCGCATTTTGTCAGTAATAAACCCTGTATCCGCAAGACCTTGATACGGTCCTGCCGCCCCCCAGAGACCAGCAAGTCAGACCCACGCGCGCCAAAGCTTCAATCATTTCTGAATATGCATTTACATACAGCGAGCACTCAGTACAAGTATTGTGCATCCGTGACAAGTATCAGCACAACCAAGAGACAAGTTCGGCAATCCCGATCCGATCTAGCGATGAGGGAAATCACCGGTCTTGGCGTTTGAAGGGCGCAGGAATGTACTGGGAGTGTTGGGTGCCCCCGTGAATGAGCCTTCAGCCCTGCCCCAGGCAAGGCCGTTCGCGGGAGGCGGCCCCCGGTCTCCGCCGGTTTGCGAATGAATCCGAAGGCTTCTTCGCGGATTCAGGCGCAAAACGGCTCATCCCGAAGCCGCCGATGGAGGCCTAAAGCGGCTTAGACAACGCCCTTCGCCAGGATCCTTTCGGCTTCTTGGATGATGTTGACGCCTGCGGCTTCCGCCGCCTCGTGGATGCGATCAAAGGCCTCCTGATCGTCCAAGCCTTCGGTGCGCATGAGAAGGCTCTTGGCTCGTTCCACGCGCTGGCGGTTGGCCAGCACACGGCGAACATCGGGCTCCTCGGCCGTGAGAATCTTGAATTGTTCAAAACGGCTCATGACGAGGGCAATGGCGAGGCGGAGTTCCTTTTCGCCCACGGGCTTCATAAGGTAAACCAGCACGCATTCGCCTTCCGCTTGCAGGGCGCGGTCGCGCTCGTCGTAGCCGGTAATGAACACGACAGGCACGGGACAATCGCGGCAGAGTTCCTTTACGGCCCGGAACCCATCCATGCGCGGCATCATGATATCGGTAATCACCAGGTCGGGGTGCTTCATTCGGCACTCGGCCAGCAGTTCCAGGCCGTCCTTGGCGGAGGCCACCACGTCAAAACCGAGATCGGAAACGGATTCTTCGAGGTACATCTGCATGACCGGCTCGTCATCGGCCACGGCGACGCGCAGCAAATCGTTCATACGGGCTTCCTGGGCAACACGATCATCAGTTCAAGGCCGGAAGACGCGCCGCGGCTCACGAAGATTCGGCCCCCGTGACTTTCCACGATGCGTTTCACTATCGCCATACCAAGACCGGTACCTTTTGTTTTGGTGGTGAAGAACGGTTCAAACAGCCTCTGTTCCTGCTCCTTGTCCAACCCGGGCCCGTTGTCGCGCACGGCCACGCACAATTCCCCGTCGTTTGACTCGCATGAAATGTCGACGACGGCGGGATCGGCGCAGGCCGCCAGAGAATTCTCCATGAGATTTCGAAAAACCTGCCGCATTCGGAATGCGTCCACGGACACGGTCGTGTCCACGCCGTCCACGCTCTCGCGCAGCACGGGATCACGGCCTTCTCGTTGCGCGGCCAGGCTCTCCCAGGCTTCGCGCCAGATACCCTCGATCGGTTCGGGCGAACGTTCGAGCAACATCGGTCCCGCGTATTCGCGGACCTCGTCGTAGACCTGCTTGAGGTCCCGCTGCGCCCTGAACGCCTCGTCCAGGATCCGCAAGGCAGCCGGCTGATCCTTCACTTTTCGGCCCAGCATTTCAAGGCAGGCCATGCTGCGCTGAAGGGCGTTCCGGCTCTCGTGCGACAATCCGGTGATCATCTGGCCAATGGCCGCCAGGCGCTCGGACTGCCGGAGCGCGTCTTCCATGCGTTTTCGCTCGGTGATATCGCGCACGATACTGATGACCACGCGCCCCTCGGGCGTATCGAGCGGACTGAGGCTTATCTCGACGGGAAACTCGCTGTCGTCCTTTCGGCGGCCGAAAAGCGCCATGCCCAGCCCCATGGGGCGCACCTGGGGATGAGCGCTATAGCCGCGCCGATGGCCTTCGTGCACGCCGCGATAGCGCTCGGGCACGAGTGTCTCGATGCCCCGCCCGAGCAATTCGCTGCGCTCGTAACCGAAAAGCTTCTCCGTCTGCGAGTTCACCAGCACGATGCTTCCTCGTTCGTCCACAATGATCACGGCATCGGGCGCCGATTCCAGCAGCATCCGGAATCGCGCTTCGGCGGATTGCGCGTGCAGCAATAGCTCGTGCGTTTCTTCCCTTTGCGCCGCATGGGCAACCGCTCGGGTCTTGAGGCGATGCCGAAAGCGCCGCGGAAGAAGTGCCGCGAAAGCAAGGAACAACAGGGCGGCCAGAACGCCGGACAGGAGCGCTGCAAAAAGGTTCAACTCGGATTTGAGCGCAAGCAGCAGGGTCGCCGCAAACACGGCAAGAGCCCCCGCCATGCGGATGTTCTGGGAAATTACTTCTCGAACCGGCCTGGGCATTACTACACTCCGTCGCCGGAAAGATGCATTGGTTCGCGTCCCGCCCAAAAACCATCTTATGGCCGCACAGGTGAACACAACACCCGCCTGCGTCCCATCAGCCGCTTTGGCGTAAAAGCGGCACCCGGGGGCCGATGCGAACACGAATCAAGTAAACCATTCACCGAAACCTTCTATTGAAAGGGTACCTAAGAAAAGAAGCTTAGTCAATATTGTCGCGAAAAGGCTCTTATCGTAATCTTTCGCCCCCGGCCGCCGGACATCAAACGGCAGAAACAATTGAATACACATGAGTTGCGCAGCAGCGCGGCGTGAGGATGGCGTTCTCAGATTTCTCGGCGAAAAACCTCTTTGCACCGTGGACAGCGGACGCTTGAAGCCCCTTTAGAGCCCCAACCTTCCCCGCACAGGGGACACTGGACCCACTGATCACCAAGTTCCACGGCCGCCTCCGCACGGTTCGGCCCATGACTCACATCAATTCCTCCGGCGCGGATTGAGGATATGGCCGGACGCAGTGCGCACGCCCCGCTGCGAGGCGTCTGTATCTCGGTTTTCGAGCGCCATGCCGGTGTCGACTGCTAGGCCCTATGATTGGCGCGTGGCTCGGATTTCTGCCACGGCTGGATCTTTCTCAAGGTTCCGGCCAGCGCCTCCTGCGCAACTTCGGTATCGTGGGCGGCCTGTGCGCGGAGCCAGTATCCATTCGAAAGGCCGAAGAACCGACACAGCCGAAGGTCCGTATCGGCGGTGATGGCGCGCTTGCCCGCCACGATCGCGCCAATCCGTTGGGCAGGCACGCCAATCTCCTTGGCAAGGCGATAATTGGAGAGTCCCATCGGTTTCAGGAACTCCTCGCGCAGTAGTTCCCCGGGAGTAACGGGCGTTGGTCTTGGCATATCCTTCGTCCCTTACGCGTCGCGGTACTACGCCTTCGATGCCGCGTGGCAGCCCTTGGCGGTGTCGGCGCGGACGTACACGTGACCCGGTAACACTTTAGTACCTTGGCCTTATCGCGAAGGTCCCCTAGCCCGCTTCAGCGGGCTTCTGACCTTTGCCCCCTGCTTCAGCAGGGGGCAAAGGGCTGCTCTTTCCACAAGTTGCCGGCTTTAGCCGGACTTCTCTGGCTTTGCTTTAGCTGAAGCAGGATCGAAAAGCCCGGCTAAAGCCGGCTTCTTGTGAAAAGAGCAGCCCTTACCCCCCTGCTGAAGCAGGGGGCAAAGGTCAAAAGCCCGCTGAAGCGGGCTAGGGGACCTTCGCGATAAAGCCAAGGTACGGCATTCGGCCAAAATGTTACGTAACCCGCAGGACAATCGTCGGCGCTATCCTGTCTTTCGCAACTCTTCACGCAGGATACGCCGGAGCGTGCGCTCGTCCACGGGTTGACTCGATTTGCCGAGGTGCTTCCGGAGCGCCTCATTAATCATCGTCTGGTAGCCC
>JAVEWL010000153.1:0-9717 GCA_034004565.1 FCB group bacterium
GAAAGTGCAGCCGCTATTGCTGCCTTAGTCGCCTACACAAATGAAGCTGCTGATAACGCCGTCGCATATTACGGCGAAGCGGTAAGAGGAGCCGACAGTACAGTTGACGCCACCAGAACTGCAGCCAAAGCCGTCGGCGTCGTCGCCGACGCCGACGCTGCTACACAAAACGACTATGAGTACCTTATCGAATTCACTTCGGGTGAAGGTACGAGAAAAGGCTTTGACAATGCGTATTTCGGTCGTCCCTTGTGGCCTAACGGCGAGCCTCCGGATTGGGACCAGATAATCTCAAACTGGCGAAAGGGAATCGAAGAGTGTGCGAAAGAGCGTCCGGAGATCTTCGACATTTTTGTGTTACATGAGCGGTATCGCAAGGGAGCAATCATTGATTGGAAAGAGGCCATAGCAAGGGTAAAAGCCTGGGCTAATGAACAAGGCCTTCTCTTTCCTGTAAATGAAAGCATCGCTCCTGCGGCTGAGACCGTTGTTCTAGAGACGTCCAAAGAGAATATGAGCACACAAAAGACGGAAGATCTTAAACAGCGGACGGGCGCGACACCGGCGACACCAGACCTTCCCAGCAAGGTCGATCTGCTGGGTCGCGAGGCGCTGGTTAACGCCCTGGCGACCATGTTTGCGGCCAAGGAACAGGCCACGCCGTTTACGATGGTCCTGCTGGGCGATTGGGGCGCGGGCAAGAGCAGTGTCATGGAGCAATTGCAGTTGAAGCTGTCTGGCACGAACGGAGCCTACCCTTGTTCATTCCGTTTCGCCCACTTCAACGCATGGGAATACGAACACTCGGAAAACATCCGAGCCGGTCTTGCGCAAGAGGTCATCAAGGGCCTACTACATGGAAAGCGTTGGTTTGCCCGGCTATGGCTCAAGTTCGGTTTTGCCTGTCGCGAGCACCCTTGGGAGTTGAGTTGGGGCCTGACAAAGATCGCCGCAATCGCCCTCACCGGAGCGGGAGGCATCTGGTGGCTGGCGAAGGTGCAACCGTGGGGCAAGTCGATCGAGCAGGTGGTCGGAGCCGGTTTCGTGGTGGGTTCGGCCGTGTTTATACGGCACGCTTGGAACAGCCTTTCGCCGATCATCCAACATCCTGTGGCCGCTGAACTGCTCACCTACATGAAGTTGCCCGACTACGGCCAACACCTCGGGCTCGTGCCGGTCATGAAAAAGCACATCAAGGCCCTGTGCGAACTGACCGGAATGCAAAAAGGAAGCTGCAACCGGCTGGTCGTATTCGTCGACGATCTCGACCGCTGCAGTGGAGAATGCATCGTGGCAACCCTGGACGCGGCGCGGCTCGTAATGGACATCCCCAACACCATCGTCGTCATCGCGATTGACGACCGTATCGCGTTCAACGCCGTGGCCGAGCACTACCACCGCGTGTCGGACGCCACGCGGGATGGGTATGCCATCGCGCGGGACTACCTCGGCAAGATCATCCAACTGTGCGTGAAACTGGAGCAGAGCGCGGATATGCGCTCCTTCATCGACAAACGCCTGTTCGCCTCAGTGAAAGAACCGCCCCCCGCGCCTCCTGTGGACAAACCTCAAGGCGTGGTCGAGCCCCTGGCAAGAACGGCCATACAGGCCCCTGCCGGCAGTATCGAGAGCAATACGCCGGAGCCGTCTTTGCCTGTCTCTCGCCCGGCGCCGGAACGTTCTACTGCACCCCCGGTTCCGGCCTTTTCCATCATGCCCGAGACGACCACAGATCGGGACAATTTTGCAGCGTGGGCAGAGGCCTTCCAATTCGGGAATCCGCGCCAGCTCGTTCGGCTGAGAAATACATACCGCCTGCTTCTGCAATTGAACACTCCGCCCGAGCGACGGGACGAAGGCCGCCTCATGGCGCTGCTCTTCTGGCTCGAGTATCTTTCTGGAATGCCCGAAGAGAAGCGGCAGCGTTGCGAAGACGTACTGCTTTCAACGGCTGCCCATACGCCCGATCCTTCGCCCGATATCCTCGCCCTGCCCGCCATTTACACGGCATTGACCGGCCCGGGCGGAACCGTCGACACACCGCAGTACATGCGCGACAAGGCGTACATCAGCCTGTTTGTGCTGCCTTACGGTCATGAAAAGGAAACGAAACCGCTGCACGACGTCGTGAACGGAAGAAATGCCAAGGCTGGAGCCCCAGCACGAAAGGCAAGTTCGAAGCGAAAGTGAGTCGCGCGCTCTGAAATGCGGCATTCGTTCGCGCCTAACGCGCTACTGAATAAAGAGCGTGCCGACGATCACATTGATGGCAAGTTGAATGTCGGCGGCGGAGACGGTTCCGTCGGCGTTGATGTCGGCGTTGGGAGATGAGTCACCTTTTACACACGCGTTGATGACAAACTGAAGATCGCGGGCATCGACAACGCCGGAGAAATCGGTGTCGGCTCGGCGAAAGATATCGCCATCAAAGAAATTCAGCGGGTCGAGACCGGCCTTGATTTCGTTGCCGTCGCTGAGACCGTCGGAATCGGTGTCGGCGTTGAAGGGGTCGGTGTTGTAGCGCGTGGCTTCGGCTTCGTCGCTCAGGCCGTCGCCGTCGCTGTCGGCGGGGCTAGGCGCGAAGCGTTCGAGGTCGAGATTCAACGTGCGGACCGTGTCGCCGTGGTTCACGGTCACCACATGGCTTGCGCTGCGGAAGCCGGAGGCATAGGCACGAACCGTGTACGTGCCGGCGGACGGCAACACCACGCTGTACGCGCCCTGGAGATCGGCAATTCCGGCGCGCCCGCCTGGCATGGTGGTGATATGCGCGCCGATCAAAGCCTTACCGGAACTCTTGATTGTGACCCGTCCGGCAATAATGGGTACCACCACAGCCTCGCCGACGAATTCATAGCCATCGCCATCTATCGCCTCGGACGTGCCGAAACGATTGGGGGCATCCGGATCGACAACGCGAACGTCCACTCGGCCGTCCCGGCTTGGAGGGGCCGATACGAGCAAGCGGTTCAGTTCACCTTGGATGTCCGCCAGTAGCACCTCCGCCTCGGTATCATCAAAGAAAACCTGTGGCCGCTCGGGAAACCCGGTACCTCGGATTTCGACAACCGTGTTCGCGACGGCGCTGCCCACTTGCGGTTCGATGCGTACGATGGTGATGGCGCCGGCCTCTTCCGCCGGCGCGGCAAGAGCGAGCGCCAGCAGCATTGCCAGCAGCGGGAATATTCGCAGAGCGCTCTGGGGCTTGGAGAACATATCCACTGACCAACCCTTCAAAAGCACCCGAAACAACACACACGTAAACACTTCGAAAGTGGCACATCATCCCGAACCGGGCCGAAATTGCTGTTGTGGAGCCTGATATGCCATCGTATTCTCACCAACTGCGGGAGGAATCTCATGAAACGACGGCTGATGTGCGTACTGGCGGGAATGGCGTTGTTCACTTGTGGAGCGCTGGCCGCTCCCGAGGACTCCGCGCGCCCCTGGGTCTATTGGGACTGGATGGGCAGCGCGGTCGATCGCGAGAACATCTCCGCACTGCTCAAGCAATACGCCGAGGGCGGCTTGGGTGGCGTGCACATCGTCCCCATCTACGGAGTCAAGGGCGTCGAAGATCGCTTCATTCAATTCCTCTCGCCGCAGTGGATGGAGATGCTCGCCTTCACGGTGTCCGAAGCAAAACGCGTGGGCATGGGCGTCGACATGAGCACGGGCACGGGCTGGCCCTTCGGCGGCCCGATGGTGAACGATGCCACCGCCGCAACGAAGCTCGTTCTCGATTCGCAGCCTGTCGAACAAGGGAAGCCCGTTTCCGCACCGGCGGCTCCGCGTCTGCTTACGGTGGTGGTGCGTTACGCTGACGGTTCGCGCGCCGACGTAACTGCCGAGGTAAAGGCCGGCAATTGGGCTCCGTCCGCCAACGGCACGCTCTACCTCGCGTCGCTGGAACCGACAGGGCAAAAAGTAAAACGCGCCGCGCCGGGCGGCGAAGGGCCCGTGCTGGATCCCTTCTCGGCGGAGGCGATGCAGTCGTACCTGGCCGCCTTCGACAATGCCTTTGCAAACTATCCCGGCCCCTTCCCCCGCGGGCAGTACCACGATTCCTACGAGTATTACGGTGCCTCCGCAACCGAAGGCATCTTCGACATCTTCCAGCAGGATCGCGGCTATGACCTGCGGTCCTTCCTGCCGGAACTGAAGGGCGACGGCAACGCGGACCTCGTGGCGCGCGTGCGGAACGACTACCGCGCCGTACTCGATGCGGAACTCGCCAGGTACATCGGCGCCTGGGTTGACTGGAGCCGATCGAAGGGCTGCATCACGCGCTACCAGGCACACGGTTCGCCCGGCAACCTGCTGGACCTCTACGCGCTAGCCGACGTTCCGGAGACCGAGATCTTTGGTCCCTCCGGCTATCCCATTCCCGGTCTGCGCACCGAATTCCGCCCCATTACCGATCAACCTAACCCGCTCGTCATCAAGTTCGCCTCCTCGGCCGCGCACGTCGCGGGGCGCAACCTCGCATCGTCCGAAACCTGCACGTGGCTCGGCGAGCACTTCCGCATCCCCTTCACACTGGTGAAGCCCGAACTCGACCAGTTCTTCACGGCGGGCATCAACCACATCTTTTACCACACCCTCGCATACAGCCCGAAGGATGCGCCCTGGCCAGGCTGGCTGTTCTACGCATCCACGAACTTCGCGCCGTCCAACACGCAATGGCCCCATTTCCGCGCGCTCAACGACTATGCCGCGCGTGTGCAGGCCGCCCTGCGCGAAGGCGCGCCCGATAACGACGTGTTGCTCTACTTTCCCATCCACGACATCTGGCAACGGCCGTCCGGCGCCTTGAACTATCAGATGGGCGTTCACGACGACTCGTGGCTGAACGCCAGCGGCTTCGGCGATACCGCGCGCTGGCTGTGGCGGCGCGGCTACGGCTGCGACTACGCGTCGGATAAGCAACTCTTGAAAGCCAAGGCGTCGAACGGCTTGCTGCAGACCGACGGAGCGACCTACGCCGCGGTGGTCGTCCCGCGCTGCCGCTTCATGCCCATCGAGACGCTTCGCCAACTCCTTGAGCTTTCGCACCAGGGCGTGCCCGTGCTCTTCCCCGAGGGACCTCCGCAGGATGTGCCCGGTCTGCACGACCTCGAAGCGCGCCGCGCGGCCTTCGCGCCCTTGCGCGAAGAAGCCCTGCTTGCGCCCCACGGAGACCTCATGCCCCTGCTCTCGACAACCACCGTCAAACGCGAGGCGTTCCCCGATAAGGGCCTGCGCTTCATCCGCCGCAAGCACGACGACGGATACACCTATTTCATCTCGAATCTCGGGGACCGCGAGTTTGACGGTTGGGCCGACATGGGCACGCGCGCCGAGAGCGCCGTCTTCACCGACCCGATGCGAGGCGATCGCAGCGGACGTGCCACGTGGATTCACACCGACAACGGCGACCGCTGCTACGTGCAACTCGCCGCCGGTGAATCCGTGTTGCTGCGCACCTACACCGGACAAGCGCCGGAATCGAAGGAATGGGCTTACCTGCGCCCCGTGCTAAAGCAGGCAACAACCCTGACCGCTCCCTGGGACGTCACCTTCCTCGAAGGCGGTCCCCAACTGCCCGAACCCAGGCACATCGAGAAGCTCGAAAGCTGGACCGAATGGGGCGAGGAAGCCGCGCAATTCGGTGGCCTCACACGCTACCGCACCGCCTTCCAACGCCCCGGCGCCGGCGAATACATCCTCGACCTCGGCGACGTGCGAGAGAGCGCGCGCGTGGTCCTCAACGGCCGCGTAGTCGCCACCCTGTTCGCTTTGCCGTTCCGCGTGCCCGTCGGCGATTACCTCAGAGACGGCGAGAACGAACTCATCCTCGAGGTCGCCAACCTCGGCGCCAACCGCATCGCCGCCATGGATCGCCAGGGAGTAGACTGGCGCCACTACTACGAGATCAACTTCGTGAACATTCTCTACAAACCCTTCGACGCGTCTGCTTGGGATCCCGTGCCCTCAGGCCTGCTCGGCCCCATAAAGCTGATCCCCGCGGAAGTCATACGCGAACCCCAAACATAACCCGCAAACACCCGGAGGCCAGGCATCCGTTTGACTGACACCGCCCCTGTCCACTATACTTGTCGCTCGCTTCCCACCACGGCGAAGTATGCCCAGCAGTGGAAGGGATGCAGCACCAGGCCGGGGTAGCTCAGATGGTTAGAGCGCTGGATTGTGGATCCAGAGGTCAGGAGTTCGACCCTCCTCCCCGGTACCACGTAAACAACTACGGCCCAAGGGTTTGTGAATGTCCACCCTCGGGCCGTTTTTCTTTGTTGCGACACGGAAGCACGAGGGAAGCACAAGCAGCCCCATTTAGGCCTTGAGACATCAGTCTCGCGCGGTTCGTGGTGTTCGCCAGCGTCCAGACCGCACAGGCACGGCGACGGGTGCCTTCACGTGACACACGGCGGCCTTGCCGAATCCTTCCCCCTATCACATCCTCGCAGCATCATCCCCGCCTCGGCGTCCAGACCGCAGGGGCACGGCACCGGGTACATTCAGGCGCCGTGCTGCGGCGAGGCAGAACCCCGACCACTCCTTCCCGACTCGAAGCCGGGCATCGATTGCAGCCAGACTCAGCGCGGCTTCGAGCACGTCAACGCTGCTCGGTCGCCACACCCGGCCCGCGCCGTCGGTACCGTCGGAGTAGTCGGCGCTGTCCTCGAAGCCTTCGCGCCCCGTGCGGTCTTCAGTCCGGTCTGTCGTATCGGGTTCCATGTCTCGCTCCCCAGTGACCACGCCCCGCAAGCGTGAAGCCTTCCGCGTCTCGAAGCGTAGCACGTTCGGCGGCTGGCTGTCGCGGGGCAGGGGTCGGGCGGGAGCGAAGGCACCCGCCCGCCTGCGGAGGCACCCACCCCCACCCCCGGCCTGGGGGGGATGGCGTGGGTCCCATCTAGGACCAATGGCCCCCAACGGGATTTTGGGTGTCGGAATCGAATGCTGGCAATTGGATTTTGGGATTGACAAGGAGCCTTCCGCATGTGACTATATTGCTGGCTATGCGGACTGATAGTGCAAGGCTTGGGGGTGGTGCGCCCGGTATGGGACGCACCGGCGAAAACTCGGAAGGGCTCACTGCAAGGGTTTGGTGCTGCGCGAATGGCGGAGAGGTGGAAATGGCCATATACACGCCTCGGGGTCTCAAGATTCGCATTTCCGTGCCGTATGCCTTCGCGCTGATGGCTAGACTGCGCCCCAACGTAACTGCGTTCAGGGTGCTCAAGACGGCAGAGGGGATTGAATACATTTCGGTGCTGTTTGGAATTACGACCGCCATAGCTGCCTTTGTTCTTCGTTTACAGCCGTGGCAGATTGTTGTGGCCGTCGCGGGCGCCAATATCGCGGGATGGCTACTGAGGCGGGTCGAAACACACTTCATTCCTGGAGTTGTTCCGATAGCTACAGTGTTCAGCTATGTCGCCGGGTATGGACTTGTTCTTGTGCCAACCCTATTGATAGGCATTTGGTGCGTCGGGTGGATTGGGGCGCTATCGTATTTTGTCGGGAGAATGGCCGGCGGGGCTTTGTCGATCGTCATGATGTTTCTCTTTAAGACACCTTACGACAAAGTGCTTGGGCGTGCGCTCACTACTTCAGAGCAAAGCTTTTTCTCTGCGTACAGGTTTCATGCCTTTCGGATTGGTGCATCTGCCGACGTGAGGCTTAGCAATGAAGAATTGAACGAGGACCATTAGTTGCCTGTGGTTGAGGCACTGGCTGCGGAATGGCCGGTGGTAGTTCAGCGATTTACTTCTGACGACTGTTTAGTATGAGGGGATTAGGCATTAGCTCGGGGATTGGTCGCCGTGAAACGTTGTCCGTTCTGCGCTGAGGAAATCCAGGACGAGGCCATCAAGTGCCGCTACTGCATGGAGCGTCTCGAAGTGCATGCGGCGCCAGCAGAGCTTCCGCAAAAATCCACCCTGCCAACAATCGAGATTGACGACCGGCCCACCTCAGTATTCTGGACAATCCTATTTTTCATTCTTGGCGCGGCAACCGTCGTAAGCTTGATATCCATGTGGGCCAATAAGAGCGAGCCCATACCCGGCACAGGCGAACGAAAACCAGCGCCAGAGCGCATTTCGACCTACAGTTCCCCTTCCGTTGGCGTGCTACGCGACCCATCCTACACGCCATCACAGCCCACGCCCGCACGCCCGCCGGACGCCTACACCGAAAACGAATACCGAATGTATCAGGAGCTTATTAACGGCCCCCTATCCGAAGAGGCCACCTTCGCCCTGATTGCCAAAGAACGCGGCATGGAACTCTCCGCAGTCAAAGCGACCATAGACCGCGTGGGCGATGCGATCGCCGCCATCACGCCACAAGAAAACCAGCGCCATGCGGCCATCGTAGAGAAAGCTATCCGAGACCGAGGCCATGCCCTAATTTCCGTAACGGCCAACAGCGAATACATGGGCATCCGCTACGCCCAAGGCTCAAAATCACACGCCCAAGCGAACGCCACGGCAAACGAAATCCTCAGCGAGGCCTTCGCGCTCCCCGGAATAAATCGAGTCCGCATCTTCATCGACTGCGGCACCAGCGCATCGCACATCCGCATTTCAAACGTAGAGATTCTAAGATACGACTTCGACCCAACAAAGCCACTCGACAGCTACCAGACCTACGAAGAGCACAAGATTTAGGCCAGCAAAGGCCAAGGCGCCTGCTTTCGGGCATGAACTTCATTCCCTGCCTTGTCGCGCCGTCCCAATCGATACCGGGGGCGAGCCGTTACCAACCGACCCGCCCCCGGTTCGTTCCGCTGCCGCGCCTCAATACCCCTGCGCGTAACTCGCCAGTCCGCTGAGCGCCATCATCGCGGCACCGGCAGCCAGCCCTGCCTGCGGTCCGGCAATACCGCCCACGGCCATCCCTGCCTGAATCGCCATCCCGGACCCCGCAGCCATGCCAGCCAGCGCAGACGCGCCCTTGGGCAACCGCTGCGGGACCGTGGCGACACCCGACAGGGCGTGCAGCATGTTCTCGCCGTACTTGAACAGTTCTAGGTAATACAGCGCGTCGGCTTCGGCGAACGCCACCTGGTCAGCGACGTGCTCCTTACCGGCCACGGCCCGTTTCAGGGCCACGTCCGCACTCATCTGGGCCGAACGGTACCGCCACTCGACCTGCTGCATCTTCAACCGGAGCATTTCGCTCGCGGCGTTCATCACCATCGCGGCCTCTGTCTTGCGGTCCTGCAACTCGAGGTTTGCCCGGAACTCGCCGACCTCGCGCTTGTGGTCGCCGTAGATCACGGCCAGCCCCATCTTGAACTGGGAATTGTCCGTGGCCCGCACGTCGAACATGGCCCCGCAGTAGGAATTCAAGGTCGCCCGGAGCTTTGCTTTCTGCTTCTCGTCAAACGCATCCACCGCCGCGTCGATTTGGTTCTCGGTGTCGAGCACCACGGCAACCTCGACGGCAGCTTGGTTGAGCAAGTCCGAGTAATCCCCCGGCGCGACGGCCTGCATGAACGCGGTCCATTGGGCGTTCGTCGCCGCAATCGCGTCGAGGTCCGGCGTGGCGTCGTATGGAGTCCGCATCGAATACGGGGACCCCGCCGCCAGGGCTTGGGAGAGGTACTGCTTGACGTTGTAGGGGTACGGGTGCGATACCCCCTCGCCGTCCACCCGGTCCCCGGTCATGATGTCGTGGTGGAAGTCCTGGATGTAGCCCGGATATTGCGGG